>JBKOUP010000159.1:0-9731 GCA_046723495.1 Acidobacteriota bacterium | reverse complement strand
GACGACGACGTCGCCGACCTCAAAACCCTTTCCGATGCCGCCGGCCGTTCCGGTGGTGATGACTAGCGACGGCTTCACTTCGTCGATGATCTGCCGCCAGAGGATGCGGTTCGGCAACTTGGGACCGTCCTGCGACATGTGCGAGTCGGACTTGAAGACGATGGCTTTCCTCTTGCCGATGGTCGTGGTCCAGAACGCGCCCAGGCGTTTGGCCTTGAGCGCAGGGCAGCCGGGACGCATCTGTTTCGCGATGGTCGCAAAGTTGTGCGTGTATGACAGGTAGTCGTTTCGGGAGTCCTTGCCGGGCGTGAGGACGCGACTCAAGGCGTGCCCTTCGTCGACGGTCCAGGTCACGATGAGGACGTCGGCCTTCGGCAGTGGTCCGCTTCCCGATTTGGGCGCTCCACCGGTCTTCGGCGCGAGGCCTTTCGGCCACGGGATGTCGGTGAAGCGCGACAGCCCGGTCGCGGTGGTGAAGGCGAGGAACTGCTGCCCTTCGACGCCCTCAGAGTCGAAGTCGATGATCTCCCGCCGAAGGTCTTCCACGTTTTTTGCCTTCGCCGCGGGCGCGAAGGCGAACGTTGATTGTGGAGCAGGTCTCTTGAGCGGATTGAACCCGAGGTTTCGCTGAACCCACGCTTCGTCGACGATCATAGAGCCCTCCAAAAGCGTCTGCTTACCTATGGAGTGCTGAATTCGCCGTTTTCCTCCCCTCCTTAGAGAAGAATTGTCGTCATGCGGCCGGCAGGAATCCGCCGTCGTCGGAGAGCGCGACCGCGATGGCGCGGCCGGTCTTGGCGCGGAAACCGAGGGTGGGCGTGTCAGTGTAGCGAGGAACGGCGCCTGACGAGGGTAGGATTTTGCGGCGCCGTGACACTCCTTTATTGAATGCCGGCAGCACTCGATTCGGTTCTCGATGCGGTCTCGGAGGCGCAGAAACGCGTCCGCGTGGCGATGTTCATCGCCCTCATCGCCTCGGGCACGATCATCATCGCCGAATGGAATTCGTACTTCTCCTGGGATCGCAGATGGGCCGATGTGAACCCCACTCCACCGACCGAGTGGGGACAAGGGAAGGTGCTGGAGTCGCAGATTGCGTCGTGGCAGGAATCGAATGCTGTGAACGTCTCCCTCCTCGGACTGCGCGTCAGCGTCAACGACGCCGCGGCGATCGGCTCGGTGATCCTCCTAATCGCTGCGTTCTACGTCAGCTTGTGTATTCGGGCGGAAAATCTCGAGGTTGGAACGCTGCTCCACCAGGTCAAGGACAACGACCCTGACCAACGCCGGTACGTGTTTCATCGCATTCGCTCCGGCATGCTCTTCTACCGGGCGGACGTCGGCGCCGAACCGTTCGAAACGCTCAAACGACGGCCAACGCGGCAAACGCGCATGCCGTTCGTCGGCGCCGTTCTGCGCCTGATCATCTTTCTGCCGGCAATCGCGACAGCGGTCGCCATCGCGAGCGACATCTACTTCGCCATGACATACACCGATAGCTGGAAGCACCTCGAGCAGCCGTACCGGATTCAACTCTACGTGTCGGACACGTTTGGATTCGTCTGTCTGGTGCTGATCCTGATCTTTCAGGTTCGGGCGTGGCAGTACTGGCGGGGCACGAGGCAGATCATGGGCGAGTTGGAGGCGTCGCTGCCGTAGTTACGCCACGAATGCCGAAAGCCGCTCCCGGCACCCCCCGCACAGCTCTCCGCCCTTCAAATCCATCCACTCCACGCTGTGCGAGGCGGCCATCACGCACTCGTAATCGTCGCAGTGGGTGAGGCCGAAGAGGTGTCCGGCCTCGTGCACGGCGGTTTTCGCGAGGCGGACGGCGGCGAGGCCGTCGTCGCGGGGGAGGCCGTAGAACTCCTGCAAGAGGCGGTGATAAGAGACGACCGCGCAGCGGCCGCCGAGGTGGGCTTCGCCGAAGACGAAGGTGAGGATGGGGATGTAGAGATCGACGTCGCCGATGGCCATGATCGCGCTGCCGTCGTCGTCGAGCTTGGCCAGCTGTTCGAGGATCTCCGTGGAGTGGTACTGCTTCCGCTCCGGGTGCAGGGCGAAGGCGGGGTCGACGCGCCTTCGCGTGTAGGTCATGGCCGCGCCGTACTCGCGCGCCAGGGCGGTGCGCGCGGCGTCGAGGAAGCGCGGCTCGGCGTTTCCCATCGCGACGACGCGGATCGGTTTCATGGCGCGGCGGTGGCGGCCGGCCGGCTCCAGCCGTACTTCTTGAGCTTGTTGTGCAGCGTGACGCGGTCGATGTGCAGCAGCTCGGCGGCGCGGGTCTGGTTGTGATTGCACTCCTCGAGCACGCGCAGGATGTGGGCCTTCTCCATCTCGTCGAGCGACCTCGGCGCGTCGGGGACGAGGATCGACTTCGTCACCGGCGCGACCGGCTTGAGGCCGAAGTCCTCCTCCTGCAGCTCCCCGCCGTGGGCGACGACGATGGCCCGCTCGATGGCATTCTCCAGCTCGCGGACGTTGCCCGGCCAGCCGTGCTGCTGCAGGCGGGACATGGCCATGGCGGAGAGGCCGCCGATCTTCTTGTTCATCTGCGCGGCGTACTTCTTGACGAAGTGGTCGACGAGCAGGGGGATGTCGTCGCAGCGGTCGCGCAGTGGCGGGAGCTCCATGCGGAAGACGTTGAGACGGTAGAAGAGATCGGCGCGGAAGCGGCCGTCGCTCATCATCTCTTCGAGGCTGCGGTTCGTGGCAGCGACGCAGCGGAAGTCGACCTTGATGGGCTGGTGTCCGCCGACGCGCGTGATCTCGTGCTCCTGCAGGACGCGCAGCAGGTCCGTCTGCGTCTTGACGCTGATGTCGCCGATCTCGTCGAGGAACACCGTCCCTCCTTCGGCGATCTCGAATTTCCCCTTCTTGCGGTATTGCGCGCCGGTGAAGGCGCCCTTCTCGTGGCCGAAGAGCTCCGACTCGAGGAGCGTATCGGTGAGCGCCCCGCAGTGGATGGCCACGAAGGGGTGGAAGCGGCGCGCCGAGGCGGTGTGGATGGCGCGGGCCACGAGCTCCTTTCCGGTGCCACTCTCGCCGGTGATGAGGACGGTGGCGTCCGTCGGGCCGACGGTCTCGATGGCGTTGTAGACCTTCTGCATGGCCGCGCTCCGGCCGATGATCGCCGACGGCTGCACGGAGTGCGCGGTGATGACGTCGCGCATGCGCACGTTCTCTTCCTTCGTGCGCCGGTGGGAGAGGGCGTTGGTGACGAGGTGGGCGACGTCGTCGGGGTCGAGGGGCTTGGTGATGTAGTCGTAGGCGCCGTTCTTGAGCGCGGCCACGGCGGTGTCGACCGAGGCGTAGCCGGTCATGATGATGACGATGAGCTCGGGGTCGATCTCGCGCATGCGGCGCTGCAGCTCGATGCCGTCGGTGCCGCGCATGCGGATGTCGACCAACGCCAGATCCCAGCGCCGGTCGGCGAGGCGCGTAAGGGCGTCGTTGGCGCCTTCGGCGGTGCCGACTTCGAAGCCGTCGTCCTGGAACCAGCGGCGCAGCGAGTCGCGGACGCTGGGCTCGTCGTCGACGATCAATAGTGAGCCTTTCATAGGACCTCCTGGGAAGGCAGAAGGCAGAGGGCAGAAGGCAGAGGTGATTCGTTGTGACTTCTGCCCTCTGCCTTTTGACTTCTGCCTTCCACGGCCATGGCCGGAAACGACATCGTGAACGTGGTTCCGCGCCCGACTTCGGACACGACGTTGATCGCCGCGTGGTGCCGCTCGACGATCGTTCTGCTGATGGCCAGGCCGAGGCCGACGCCTTTGCCCTCTTCCTTCGTGGTCTGGAACGGCTCGAAGAGGTGGGGGAGGAAGTCGGGCGGGATGCCGATGCCGTCGTCCTCGACGATGACGGTGACGTGCTGGCCGTCGCTGCTCGTCTTGAGGTGCAGCGTTCCTTCGTGGGGCATGGCCTCGATGGCATTGATGACGAGGGCGAGGATGAGCTGCTCGAGTTGGGCGGCGTCGCCGCGCACGGGCGGGAGGTCGTCAGCCAGATCGAGATGTGGCGTGATGTTGCCGAGCTTCATCTTGTGCTCGACGAGCTTCACGGTCTGGCGGATGACGGCGCTCATGTCGACGGGGGCGACGTTCAGCGGGGCGACGCGGGCGAACGTCAGCAGGCTGCGCACGATGTCGCCGCAGCGCTTGCTCTCCGACTCGATGAGCTGCAGGGACTCGCGCATCTCCTGCTCGTGGTCGTCGGCCTCGCCGCGGTCGATCCAGCGGTGCAGCAGCTTGGCGTAGGTGAGGATGCCGGAGAGCGGGTTGTTGATCTCGTGGGCCACGACGGCGGCGAGCTTGCCGAGGGAGGTGAGCTTCTCGGCCTGGAGCATCTGTTCGTGCGCGGTCTGGAGCTCCGCAGTCTTGTCGCGGACGCGGTCTTCGAGCGTGCGCGTCCAGGCGGTGATCTCCTCGCGGGCGTCGTGGATCTGCTTGGACATGACGTTGAACGACGAGGCCAGGGCGCCGAGCTCGTCGTTGCTGGTCACGGGGATCTGCACGCCGAGCTCGCCGCTGCCGAGGCGCGTGGTGCCGTCGCGGAGGGCGCGCACAGGCTTGTGCACGAAGTGGTAGACGAAGATGGCCATGACGAAGAGCAACACGATCACGGCCAGGGTGCTGTAGCCGATGAACTGCCACGTGGCCGTGCGGATGTTCGCGTCGGTCGTGGCCAGGGAGAGGTTGGCGTCGACCGTGCCGAGGGTCTTGCTGGCCGGCGAGTGGGCATGGCACGACGCGCTCGCACAGCTCGGCTCGTTGGCGATGGACTTGGTGATGTCGAGCGTCCGCTCGCCGTTCCGAGTGACGATGCGGTTGCCCGGTACGGGGATCCGCTCGCGGGGCACGACGCGGCCGAGCTCGCGCGCGTCGGTGGAGAATTTCACCGCGCCGTTGGGATCGTAGATGCGCAGGCCGCTGATGGGCTGCTCGCCCATGGTCTCGAGGATGTGCCGCAGCGCCGCGTGGTCCTGGCGGAGCATGTAATACGCGGCGCTGCGGCGGATGACGTCGGTCATGCGCTCGGCGGAGGCGAGGCGGGCGGCGTCGAGATGCTGTCGATGCAGCCGGACGTTCGCCCACCCCAGCAAGCCGAGGTTCAGCAGGAGCACGAAGAACATCAACGTGAAGAGCTTCGTGCCCACGCTGTGCATGGCATCAAGCGGCTTGCGCATACTCCGGCACCGGTTCCTTCCGCTCGTGCTCGTGCGTGAAGATGGGGAGGTAGCGCACGGCCACGGCGAACCAGAAGAAGCCGAACGCGATCATCATGGCCGTGACGGAGACCTCCGACCACTTCGGGATGTAGCGCACGCCCGACGCCGCTTCCATGCCGGTCACGGCGACGTTGAGGCGGTTCACCACGAAGCCGAGAACGGTGATGATCGAGACGATGTAGAGACTGAACGGCGTCTGGCGTACCTTCGGAATCAAAAGCAGGGCGATGGGGATGACGAGCGTCAGGGCCATCTCGATCCAGAACATGTTTGCTTCGTAGCGGCCCGTGAAGGCGTAGCGGATCGAGCCGGTGTGGACGAGGTCGTGGACGCGGAGGATGTTGTAGACGATCAGCACGATCAGGAGCACGCGCCCGATCGACAGCACCAGCGGCTTCTCCAGGGCGTGGTTGAAGTGGCGCGCCGACATCGTCGACTCGAAGATGGTCATGGCCAGGCCGGCGGCCAGCGCCGACACGAAGAAGAGCACCGGCAGCAGCGGCGTGTACCAGAGCGGATGGAGCTTGCCGGGCACGATGAGGTAGAGGCTGCCAAGCGCCGACTGGTGGATGACGGCCACGACGACGCCGGTGATGACGACGGGCGTCGACAGCAGCTTCAGGATGCGCATCGGCTTCTCCAGGCGGAAGCGCTCGAAGACGACCGGCGCGAACTCCAGGGCCATGATGCCGAGGTAGAGCATCACGCACCAGCCGACGAGGAACATCGGCGAGCTGGGGTTCCACATGATCAGCGGGTGCCAGATGTTCCACGGCTTGCCGAGGTCGAACATCAGCGCGAACGCTTCGAGGGCATAGCCGAGAAAGGCGGTGACGAGCGCGGGGCGGGCGATGGCGCGCCACTCCTTGATGTTGAACACGTGGACCGCGCCCATGAGGGTGAAGCCGCCGGCGGTGAGCATGATGCCGCAGAGGGCGTCGAAGCCGATCCAGATACCCCAGGGGAATTGGTCGGACAAATTCGTCGACGCGCCGAGGCTGTGGAAGAAGCGCAGGTAGGCGGAGTAGGCGCCGACGAGGACGATGAGCACGAAGACGGCGCGCCAGAAGGTGATCTTCGGAAGTTTCATGGTTGATCCTCCTTCTCGGCGGCGGAGACGACGTCGCGGCGGTTGGTGATCCACCAGATTCCGCCGAGGACGGCCCAGCCGACGGTGACGACCTGGGGCACGTGCTCGAGCATGTCGGCGGTGAGCGGCGGCAGCGGCCTGTCGCCGTACTTGGACGAGGGCGGATAGCCGAATTTCTCGATGGGGACGGACGTGAGGATCAGCACCGAGGTGCCGCCGACTTCGTTGAGGCCGTAGATCGCCGGCACGTACTTGCCCGGCTCCGCGGCAATCCGCTTCCGGGCCTCGGCGATGAGAGCGTCGCGGTCGCCGAAGAGCGTGGCCCCGGTCGGGCAGGCCTCCGCGCACGCGGTCTGCTTCCCGGCCAGGACGCGGTCGGGGCACATGATGCACTTGCGCACGCGCGGGATCGTCTTCGTCCACTCGTACTTCGGCACGCCGAAGGGGCAGGCCACCATGCAGTAGCGGCAGCCCATGCAGGCGTCAGCGTTGTAGGAGACCGGACCTTCCTTGTGCTTGACGAGGGCGCCGACGGGGCAGACGGAGACGCAGGTCGGATCGAGGCAGTTCATGCAGAGCTTGCGCATGTACTTCTCGTTGCCGAGCGTGTTGTGGACGTAGGTGAACTTGTGGTCCGACGTGCGCTGCTCTTTGCTGATGGCGTCGTCGTAGGGATTTTTGTTTTGCGTCGCGCAGGCCTGCTCACACTGCTTGCAGTCGATGCACAACGTGGCATCGTAGAGAATCGCTTTGGGCATGGCGCCCTCCGGCTACTTCTTGATCGAGCGGATGTAGGTGATGACGGCCTTGATGTCGTCGTCCGTCAGGCCCTTGGCCTTGAACGAGTGGGCCGGCTTCTTGGCCGGGCCGCCGTTGGCGATGAAGTCGGCGAGCTGCGCGTCGGTCAGCTTCTGCACGGTGGGCGAGCCGAGGTCGCGGGCGCCGGTGGCGTTGGCGCCGTGGCAGGCGATGCACTTCTGTTTGAAGACGACGGCGCCGTCGACGGCGGCGTAGGCGGCTGTTGAAAAGATGAACGCGGAGATCAGGACGAGGACCGTGATTGTGGACTTTTTCATCGTTTCCTCCTTGCGCGCTCATCGTGCGTCTGCACCGCGGAGTGTGCAGTGACCCGCGCACGGAGGAGTTGTGTTGAAGAACGCTACGGTCCTCGTCCCGGACACTAGAACGTCGTGCGGTACGTCACCTCCACCCGCCGTGCCGGCGAGCGATAGAACTGCGCGTCGCCCAGCTCGCTCTCGGACACGGGCGGCCGCGTGTTGCTGAGATTCTTTCCATCGATGCGGATTTCGCCGGCGGCGAGTTTGTATCCGACGCCCGCGGACCACGTCGTGTACGACGGCGCGAGCACGGTGTTCCGCTTGTTGAGGAAGCGCTCGCCGACGTAGTTGACCATCGCCTGCGCCGTCCAGCCGCGCGGCGGCGACCAGAGGACGCCGGCGTTGACGAGGTTGTGCGGCGACATCTCCAGGCGCTTGCCGCGGAGGTCTGTCGGCACGCCGTCGAACTCAGTCACGAACTCGCGGAAGCGCGCGTCGTGATGGCTGAAGCCGATGCTGACGCGCGTGTCGCGGCGGGGCTCGAATTCCGTTTCGAGCTCGAAGCCGCGGAAGCGCTCCTTGCCGCCGTTCTCGAGCCCGGGCTGGCCGTTGATGATCGTGGCCAGCACGAGGTTCGAGAAGTCCATCCGGAACGCGGAGAGCGTCCAGGTGATGTCGTGCGTGCGCCCTTTGGCGCCGACTTCGACGCTGCGCGCCGTCTCGGGATCGAGGATCTCGGCCTCGGCCTCGGGACCGAAGTCGATGGCCGCCGGCTTGAAGGTGTTGCGATAGTTGGCGAAGAGGGCCAGGGCCTCGCTGGTGCGCCAGGTGATGCCGGCGGCGCCGGAGACGCGGGTGAAGGACTTGCTGTCGGTGTCGCTCCCTTCCTCGTCCGATCCCGTCTGCCGCTCGCGGGTGTGGTTCAGGCGCCCGCCGAGGTCGAGGCGCAGCGCCGGCGCGAGCGTCCACTCCGTCGAGGCGTAGAGGCCGGAGAAGTTGCGGCGGTTGCGCAGCTCGTTCTCCTCGTCGACGGCGAATGCGGCCGGGTTGCTCGTGGAGTAGTCGAACAGACCGTTCTTCGCGCGGGCGCTGCCGTAGAGATGATCGAAGCCAAAGATGCCGCGCACGCTGCGGAATTGCCTGACCACGTGGGTGTCGAAGTAGATGTCGGTGACGCTGCGGTCCTGGGTGAAGCCGGTGGCGTTCGGCGTGGCCTCGGCGTCGGTGAGGAAGCCGCGGAGGATGTCGAACTTCGAATAGGTCATGGCCAGCGTGGTCGACCACGGCTTTTTGTCGAAGCCGGCCACGGCGTGGAAGCGGTCCTCGTCGATGTGCGCGCCGGTCGGATTGAAATTCGTGTCGGGGGCGAAGTCGCTGTCGCGCGGAATCGGACTGGCCGGCGACTGGCGGATGGCGGCGAGGTCGGCGTCGAAGCGCAGCGTGCCGCCGTGCGTCTCCGAGGCGCGGCGGTAGAGGATGTGGCCGCGATGCCAGTTCGTGTCGTTGTCGCGAAACTCCTGGCGGTCGAAGTTCGCGGTGATCGACTGACGCAGGTCGGCGCGTTGGGAGAGCGGCACGGTCGCGCCGGCGCCGAAGGTGCCGTAGCTGCCGCCGTAGACGCGGCCGAGGCCGGGAGCGCCGGCGTCGCGGTGGATGACGTGGATGACGCCGACGAAGGAGGTGGCGCCGTACATGACCGGCGCGGCGCCGCGCACGACTTCGATGCGGTCGACGCCGGTGAGGTCGAGGGCGGGGAGGTCGGGGTTGAAGGCGCCGCCCCACGGCACGCCGTCGACGACGAGGAGGAAGGCGTCGAATTCCCTCAGCCCCCACATCTCCGGCACGCTGGAGGCGGGACCGCCGTCGCCGCCGGGGGCGATCGAGAGTCCGGCGGCGAGGCCGAGGGCGGACTCGAGGTCGCGGGCGTTGCGGGCGCGCAGCTCGTCGCCGTCGATGACGGTGATCGACTGCGGCACGAGCGTGACGTCCTCGGCGATCTTGGTCGCCGTCACTTCGATGGTTTCCTTGGCCGTCTGGGCGTGCGCGATAGCGCATGCGCTCGCGACGAGCGCGATGATGCTGCGTCGCATGATTCCTCCTGGTTGTGCATGGCGGGAGGAGAGGGCGGGCGCGCGCTAGATGTTGAGGCGGGACGTTAGCGAGAGGATATCAAGTGGCTCGAGGTTCTTAGTTCTTGGTTCTTGGTTCTTAGTTCTTAGTTTTTCGCCGCCAACTAAGAACCAAGAACTAAGAACTAAGAACCCCCCACGCGCGACGGCCACCCCCGCCCGCCCGCTCCGCGCATGCGACGCACGAACGCGCGTGCGCTCCGCCCCCGCCGCCCGTTGCACGAGTG
>JBKOUP010000417.1:0-7176 GCA_046723495.1 Acidobacteriota bacterium | reverse complement strand
AGACTGCGGCGCCCGCACCCCTCGCGCCGGGGGCGCTCTACGCGAGGGGACGGCAAGCGATGGAGCGCTTCGACTACGCGGCCGCGGAGCGCATTGCCGGCCAGGGAACGGCGCGCTTCGCGGCGCAACCATATTGGCGCGAGCTCTTCGCGGTCCTCGACGCGGAATCGTTGGTCAAGAAGGACAAGAAACGTGCGCTGCGCCTGCTCGACCAGACGCCTGCGACCAATGCTCCGCTTCCCGCCGCGCGGCGCTTGATGGTCCGCGCCGCCATTTCAAACAGCGATGAGAAGTACCTCGAAGCGGACGCCATTGCGGCGCGTTCTGTTCCGGAGTTGCGCCCGGAGATCGCCGCGCGTCGGACCTGGCTTTTCATTGCACAAGGAAAAAGCGACGAAGCGAAACGCTGCGCGCAGCAGGCCATTGACGGGGCGAGTGCGCTGAACCAGTTGTCCGTGCTCGCCCTCGCCTACGGCGCCCTCGGCTACGATGCCGGCCTGCACGGTCAATGGACCGAAGGCATCGAGCAGTCCAGAATGGCGCTGCAATACGCCACGGCCACACACTCGCAGCGGCTCCAGACCGCGGCGATGACAAACCTCGGCTGGTGTTACCTCGAAAGCGGCGATCTCGACCAGGCTCTGGCGAGTTTGAAGCCGGCCCTCGACGCGGCACACCGGCAGTCGTTCGGCGATCTGGAACACATCGCAGCCACGCACATCGCCGAGGTCTACGTGCGGCGCATGGAGTACGAGCAGGCATTGCCGTACAAGAACATCGCTCTGGCCGCCGCGCGCACGCCGATCGAGCTCGCCAACTCCTATCACCAGCTCGGCGCGATCGAGCTCCGCCTCGGCCACTATGACGCTGCAAAGAAGTGGAACGACAAAGCGCTGGCGACGCGAAAAAACGAGCCGTCGGGCGTGCTCGCCGATCTCGTCGACCAGGCGCGCATTCTCGACGCCACCGGAAATCCGGCGGCCGGACTGCAGATCCTCGACCGCGTTCGCGCCTCGGCGACCGACCCCGCGACGCGCTGGCGCGCCCAGGGCTACGAAGCCGGCATCTACGCCAAGCTCGGACGCCTCGACGCCGCCAAGCGCATGTACGAGGCCACGCTGAAGAGCGGCACCGACGAGCGCGAGAGCGTCCGCGGATCGGATCCGCTGTTCGCCTTCGAGCGCAACTTTCTCAGCTTCTACGACGGCTACATCGAGATGCTCCGCCAGTCGGGGCACGTCGCCGAGGCACTCGACATCGCCGAGCGCGGCCGCGCCCGTGCCTTGCGCGACGCCGTCGGCCTGCCGTCGAACGCGCCGGTCGACCCGACCCGCATCGCCCGCGCGAAGAACGCCACCATCCTCTTCTACTGGATCGGCGCGAAACGGTCGCTGCTCTGGACGATCGCTCCCCGAGGCATCGATCTCGCCGAGCTTCCCGCGGCCGACGAGATCGAGCGCACCGTCGATGCCTACCGCGTCGAGCTGCTCTCGCCGCGGCATTCGCCGGCCGCGAGTATGCTCGGTCCGAAGCTCTACGCCATGCTCGTCGCGCCGGCGAAGATCGCGCCGGGGTCGCGCGTGATCGTCCTTCCCGAGGGGCACCTCGACGCGCTCAACTTCGAAACGCTCATCGCTCCGGAGCCGCAACCGCATTACTGGATCGACGACGTCACCGTCAGCTACTCGCCGTCGCTGCACCTCCTCGCCGCCGCGCGGCCGTGGACGGGCGTCCGCAATGCGCGTCTCCTGGCGTTGGGCGACATCCCCGCAGCGGGGCGCGAGTTTCCGCAGCTCCAGCAGTCAGCCGCGGAGATCGCCGCGGTGGCACGGCATTTCGCGCATCACGTCATCCTCTCCGGCCCATCGGCGACGCCGGCGTCGTACGCGGCGGCGCGTCCGGAGACGTTCGACTTCATCCACTTCGCGGCGCATGCCACGGCGAGCACCGACACACCGCTCGAGTCGTCGGTGATTCTCGCTCCCGACGCAAACGGCGTCCGCCTGGCCGGACGCGACATCGTTCGCCGGCACCTGGCCGCGCAGCTCGTGACCATCTCCAGCTGCAATAGCGCCGGCCGCCGGAGCTACGCCGGCGAAGGGTTGGTCGGGCTGGCCTGGGCGTTCCTCGGCGCGGGAGCGCGGCGCGTCGTCGCGGCGCAGTGGGAGGTCAGCGACTCGACCGCGCCGAGGATCATGGACTCGATGTACGCCGCGATCGGCAACGGAGTCGAGCCCGCCGAGGCGCTGCGGCAAGCCAAGCTCGCGCTCCTGCACTCGGACAAGATCTACAGGAAGCCGCTCTACTGGGCGCCCTTCGTCGTCTACGGCGCGCTCTGAGCGAGCTTCCGGAGCGCCGCGCGGATGGCGGCGTGAGCGATGGCCACGTCGACGTTTTGCTGCAGCAGCGGCAGATAGCGCTCGTTGAACGCGGGGTCGAAAATCTGCTCGACGCGTGCGGCGATGGCGCGGGCCTCGGCCGGCTCGAAGTCGGTGCGCGTCATCTCGTCGATCTCCACGATGAGCGACGTCATCGGCTTCAGCCAGGCGAAGAAGGGATCGTCGGTGATGAGCTGGATCAGCTGCGCCGGGCTGGCGACGCTCTTGCCGTAGCCGAACGCGTAGTCGTCGCGCGTGGCCTCGATGAGGGCGCGGTGCAGCGGCAGGAGGGCCTTCGACAGCTCGCGCAACGCGGCGCGCAGCTCCGCCCGCTCCGGGGAATCTGGCGTGTGCATGGTGCGCGCGAAGAAGTCGTCTCGGTCGATCGGCATGCCCGAAAAAATCACGCCTCCACGGTTGGCTGGGGAAGGGTGGGACAGGCAGTAGCCAACCGTAGAGGCCGTGAAACGAAGCTGCTCTCTGAGGCCGCCAAGTCTACCGCAATCGCCGCCCCTCGGCGAACCTTGCGCGCCCGGGCGGCCGCGGCTAGAATGCGCGGCTCGGAATTCACGCCGGCACCGTCCGGTTAATTTTTCGTGCTCGCACCCATAGCTTAATTGGATAGAGCATCTGACTACGGATCAGAAGGTTGGAGGTTCGAGTCCTCCTGGGTGCACCAAAACGGAACCAACGGACGGCGGGCAACACAGCCCGCCGTTGTACTCTTTGAAGATGGATCGAGCGCAGTGGATGGAAGAAGCCCTCGCGCTCGCGGAAGCGGCCGCCGCCGAGGGGGAGATCCCGGTCGGGGCGGTGGTCGTCGACCGGGAAGGAAAGATCATCGGACGCGGGCGCAACCGCCGCGAGTCCGGCGATCCCCTCGGACACGCGGAGCTGATCGCCATCGGCGAGGCGGCCCGCACGGTCGGCGGCTGGCGGCTCGAAGGAACGACGATGGTCGTGACCCTCGAGCCGTGCGCGATGTGCGCCGGGGCGCTGGTGAACGCGCGCGTGGAGCGGCTGATCTTCGGAGCGTATGACCCGAAGGCCGGCTTCTGCGGCACGCTCGGGAACCTCGTCCAGGACCCGCGCCTCAATCATCGCCTGGAAGTCGAAGGCGGATTCGAGGAGGCGCGCTCCCGCGAGCTCCTGCAGCAGTTCTTCCAGCAATTGCGCCGCGAGGGAAAAACGGAGAGGTGGCAGAGTGGTTGATTGCGGCGGTCTCGAAAACCGTTGTGCCTTAACGGGTACCGGGGGTTCGAATCCCCCCCTCTCCGCCACCGGCAACGTGCCGGTGCGTTGGTTGGCAAAGCCTCCTTCGGGAGTTGGGATGCGCCCGCGGCTGTCGCGAGATTCATTGAAGAACCCCGGAGAGATGGCCGAGTGGCTTAAGGCGCACGCTTGGAAAGCGTGTGTACGTTAACCCGTACCGTGGGTTCGAATCCCACTCTCTCCGCCAGTTGTCGCTCCCCACCTCCACACGGGTGTAAGATCGCCTGCACATCGACAATCTGTGCTGGAGGGCAGCCATGTACCGGCAAACGAACCACGTCTTCCTGTATCACGCGTATGCGGTCGCTGCGGGCGGGTGGGTGAAGCGGGTAAACGGCGAGTACGAGCCGATCGAGAGCGTTGCGCCGTCGGCGCTGCTGGTTTCCGGCGGCTTTAGCGCCAACTCCGCGCGGAGCGTGAACTTCCGGCCGCTGCGCAGCCATCCGTTCGGCAGCCGCGGGCCGAGCGAGTTCTTCGTCCACATCCGCCGCGCCTACACGGAAGTCCGCGGCTACGAGAGCGACGAGGAGAATCCGTACGGCGCGTACGTCACGACGATGCGCTCCGTGCTCGAAGGCTTCAGCGTCAACGACGTTCTCGAAGTCGAGTACGCCGAGGCCGTCCTCAAAGCGACGCACGACAAGCCGAACCGGTTTGGCGAAGCCGCGGAGGCCCGAGTCGTCGTCGGCAGCTCGAGCATGCACGGCCTGCACGTCGCCGGCAAGAAGGTCGGCCTCGAAAAGCACGACACCATCGACGACGTGCCGACCTTCGGCGGACTTCGCGAGCAGATCCGCCAGCTGGCCACCGCCGGCAAAGGCGGCCCGGCGAACCGCTGGATCGAGGAGCTTGCCGACTGGAACGACCTCGCCGGCGTTCCCGACCATGCCCCGCAGTACGCGAAGGATCTGAGCAACCCCGGCGCCGAACGGCATGTGCGTCTGTCGCTGTTCAAGGGCCTCGATGCGCCCGACCTCAACACCTACAAAGCATCGATCGACGTCGAGAACTTCGGCCGGATCTTCCCCGGTGAGATCTTCGCCTCTCCCGGGATGAAGCAGATGACGATGCTGCGCCTCGACCTCGGCTGCGACAACTGCGGAGGCGTCGGCGGCAGCGGCGGAACGACGAACGGCGGGCCGATGCCCTGACGTCGATCACGGGCGCGGCGCTGCCGCGTCCGCGATGATTTGATCCTCGTGCGCCGCCAGGCCGCTGATGCCGACGGCGCCGAGGATCTCGCCGGCCGCGTTCTTGATCACGCTGCCGCCGGGCAAGGCCACGAGACCTTCGCCGAACCATCCCGCCTCGAGGTTGTCCTTGCGCAGGCGCTCGAGGAACGCCGCCGTCGACGTTCCCATGCGCACCGCCGTGAAGGCTTTCTGCTGCGCGATCCAGATGCTGCGCACCGGCGCGCCGTCCTGGCGGGCGAAGGCGACGAGGAATCCGTAGCGGTCGCAGACGGAGACGCAGATCGGGCGCTTGAACTCCGCGGCGGCCTTGGCGGCGGCGCGGGCGATGATTTGTTGCGCTTCATCGAAGGTCATGCATGTTCAGGGGACGGGGCACAGGCGACAGGGAACAGGTAGTTATCTTGCCGAGGCCACCTGTCGCCTGTTCCCTGTGCCCTGTCTCCTCCTCTCATCGAATGTCATACACGTAGTCCCTCGCCGCGCGCGCGCGGTCGCCGGCGATCTTGTCGTCGAAAATCGCATCCAGCAGCTCCGCGCGCTCGCTCTCGTCCGCCTCGGCCACGAGGAAGAGCACGCGCGCGCTGTGCTGGATGTACCGCGGCGACAGCAGCTGCCGCTTCAGCACCTCCATGATCACCGGCGCCTTCGCGCGGTCGAAGCGGCCGGGATCGCCGCGGCGGTCCTGCTCGGCGAAGAACGCGTACGTCCACTCGTTGTGCACGTCCCACAGCTGCTGGAAGAGCGCGGGCGTGAAGGGCGTGCCGGCCTTCACCTCGAATGCGTTCTCGGCCGGCTCGACGCCGTCGCGCGTCAGCGCCGGGCGCTTCAGCCAGCCGTCCTTCGTGATCACGGCCTGGTGCTGCACGAGCGTCCAGAGCCATCCGACGTCGATGCGATACGTGGCCAGGTCATTCATGAAGCGCAGCTTCAGCTCGTAGTCGTCGATGGCGGCGGCGAAGTTGCCGTTGAGGATCTGGAAGCCGTAGTTCGCAGCCATGTAGAAGGCGTGCTGGATGTGCTCGATCGTCACGTCGCCTTGCGGCACGCCGTAGATCGAGTCCCACAACTCTGGCGTGAAAATTTTTTCAGGTGCGTCGAGCGATGCCTTCGGCAGCGCGCGCGGCGCGATCTTGCCGTCCGCGGTCAGGACGCCGCGCGACTCGAACACGCGCCGCTCGGCGTCGGCGAGGCCGCTGTTCACCGCCGGCACCGGCTTGCCATCGACGTCGACCGTCTCCGCTGGCGCGTCGATCATCCGCTGCACCTCTTCGAGCCGCGCCTGCAGCGGCGCGTTGCCCGCGCCGACATACGCCTCTTCCGGGCTGGCCACCCAGCTCTGCCGATAGGCGTCGTAGAGCTGCCCGTCGACCGACATCAATCCCAGAAGGCGCTCGCGCAGTTTGTCGATCACCATGGCCCGTAACGCCAGCGGGTTGTAGCGCGAGCGGCCATACGGATCGCTCGCCTGATAGATCATCACCGCGGCCATGCCGCCGATCGGGCCGCCCTGCTGCAGCTCGCCGTCCTTCATGCCGGCCATCAGCATCATCAGGGCGTTGTAGCGCTGATAGGCGATCATGTTCGGCGCGGCCATGCCGATCGTCTGCGGGTCGGGAAAGACACCCTTCGGGTCATCCTTCCACATCTCGATGAGACTGCCGAGGTAGTCCCAACGGCCGACGTTCGTGCCGAGGAGGCGGCGGCGCAGCGTCCAGACGATGGCCGGGAGATAGCGGCCGGCGTTTCCCTCCTCGTACAGCATCTTCACCTTCAGCGTTCCGGCGGCGACGCCGATGGCCTCCTCGATGCCGGCCAGAAGCGTCTCGACGATGAACGCCTCCTGCGGCGTCTGCAGCTTGGGGATGTAGAAGTAGACGCCGCTGCCGGCGCGTGTCAGGGCGTCGTAGTTGTTCAAGGTCCAGAGGACGGTGATGGCCACGATGCCGGGTGCGGGCGCGCCGTCGACGACGACGTGGTCGTAGTTGACGTGGATGCTCGGCGGGCGGGCGAAGCGCGTCGGCCATTGGCCCGGCGGCTTCTTGATCGTGTAGACGCGCGTCTTCCCTTTCTTCACCACCTCGTACGGCTTGCCGTTCCAGCGGCCCTCGTGGATCTCCTTCGCGTTTTGCATCGCTGCGAAGATGCCGATCGGCTCGTTCGAGGCTTCGCCGCTGAGACGGAAATGCGGCGGCGAAGCGTCCTCGAAGTCCGGCATGTTCATCGGCGCGGGCGAATTGAGGGCGTTGAAGGCCATGTCCAGCGGGTGCCACGGCCCGGTCAACTCGAGGCCGGGGTTGCGCAGCGGCGCGGCGTCGGGCGGAGGCGGCACGCCG
>JBKOUP010000137.1:0-7074 GCA_046723495.1 Acidobacteriota bacterium | reverse complement strand
GTTCCTGCCCGGCCCGCATCTGCAGACGATCTGGGGCCGCCTCGTTCGCCCGCGCCGTCTGGCCAAGCTGCGCCGCGAGGTGATCGAAACGCCCGACGGCGACGAGCTCGTGCTCGATCACCTCGACGGCGACGAGTCGCTCCGCTTCCTGCTTCTGCACGGCCTGGAAGGAAGCTCGAATTCGGTGTACATGCAGGGCCTCTTCGCCGCCATCGCCCGCCGCGGCTTCGCGGCGACGGCGATGAATTTCCGCTCCTGCGCGCTCGACGCCCGCGGCCGCCCGATGCCAAACCGCAGGCCGCGCTTCTACCACTCCGGCGAGACCGGCGACTTCGACTTCGTCGCCCGCCGCCTGGCCACCACGCCGCTCGTCGCCATCGGCGCCTCCCTCGGCGGCAACGTTCTGTTGAAGTGGCTCGGCGAAAACCCCGACCAGCGCATCGTCACCGCCGCCGCGGCGTTCTCCGTGCCGTTCGATCTCGGCGCCGGCGCAAGACACATCAACCGCCTCTACGTCGCGCGCTTCCTGCGCAGCCTCCGCCGCAAGGTCGTGGCGATGCTGGAGCGTTTTCCGGAGACCCCCGTCGACCTCCCCGCCACCCTCCGCGCCCAAAACTTCGTCGAGTTCGACGAGGCCGCCACCGCCCCCATCCACGGCTTCGCGTCAGCCGACGATTACTACACCCGCTCCAGCTCGCTGCAGTTTCTCTCGAAGATCACGACCCCGACGCTGATCCTCAACGCCGAGGACGACCCGTTCCTCCCGCGCGAGTCGCTCGAGCGCGCACGCGAGGCGGCGTCGCCGGCGATCGAGTTCCGCACGACGCCGTGCGGAGGGCACACGGGGTTCATCGCCGGGACGTTGCCGTGGCGGTGCGAGTATTGGGCGGAGGAGATGATCGTGGAGTGGCTGGTTGAACGCGCGGCGTAGAATTGACGCGATGTCGCGGCGCGAACTCCATTATTCGCTGGCCGAGTACTTTGCCATCGAAGAGATGTCGGAGGTTCGCCACGAGTACTTCAACGGCGAAATCTTTGCGATGGCTGGAGGCTCGCCTGAGCACAGCGTGATCGTCAACAACCTACTTCTCGCCTTCTACCCTCTGATGGGCCGCGGCTGCGAGCCTCACTTGGGCAACGTCCGCATCGCCATGCCGTCCGGCCTGTACACGTACCCGGACATGGCCCTCGTCTGTGGGCCCCCTGTCCTGGTGCCGAATGCACCTCCCACCATCACGAATCCGGTGGTCATCGCCGAGGTCTTGTCGAAATCGACACGTGATTACGATCGTGGGCGCAAGTTCAACCTTTACTGTTCCATTCCGACGTTTCGTGACTACGTTCTCGTCGACCAGTATCGCGTTGACGTAGAGCATCGCTGGCGCGAAGGCGACATCTGGCAGTCGGCCCGCTACGTACGGCGTGACGATGAATTCGCGTTGACCGGTGTATCACTGACGTTGCGCGCCGGTGCTCTCTACGAACGCATCGCGCTGACTGATACCATCCCCGCATGACCGCCACCGACACTCCGGCGCGCACGCGTGCCGGGCTGCTCGCGCGCTTCGCCTCCTTCGTCGCCGAGCGCTACCCCTTCGCGCTACGCCCGGCGGTCGCGGCGCTCGACATGGCCATCGGCGGCGACGACGACACACCCATCGACGACCTGCGCGCGCCGCTGCGCCGCCTTCTCCCGCAGACGCTCTCCGACTTCCTGACGCCGGATGCCACCGCGGCGCAGAAACTCAAAGGGGAAGTGCCGGAGACCACGCCGGGCGTGGGGGTGGGGGAACGGCTGCAGGCGGCCATCGCCGAGGTCGTCGACGCTGCCGACGGCTTCCTCCGCCGCGAGGCCATCGCCGCCTCGCTCACCAATGACGAGAAGCGCGACATCCTTCGGGGCATGCTCCTCACCCGCGCCACCGACAACCGGCTCAAACAATTCTTCACCGGCGGCGAGGTGCGGTACGGCAGCGCCTCGTTCCAGGGCAAAGGCTTTCGCTCGCTGGGACAGGAGGCGATTTACGCCGCCGTCATCAAACTGCAAGACGGCGACGTCATCTCCCCGATGATCCGCGACCTCGGCGCGGTCCTCGGCAAGCACAACGCTCCCGAGACCGTGCGCATGGTCCTGAACGCGCAGATGGGGAAGGCCGGCCCGCCGATGAACGGCAAGGACCTCCACGTCGGCGACTGGGAGCACGGCATCCTTCCGGCCATGGCGCCGCTCGGCGGGCCGGCGCTGACCATCGCCGGCATCGCCATGGCCTTTCACCTGCGCAGGGAAGACCGCGTGGCCGTCTCCTTCGTCGGCGAGGGCGCGACGTCCCTTGGCGAATGGCACGAGGCCATCAACGCCTGCGCCGCGCGCCGGCTCCCGGCCATCTTCTGCGTGCAGAACAACCAGACCGCGCTGGCCACACCGCTCTGCGACCAGTCCGCCGTGCGCGTCTTCGCCGACAAGGCCGCCGGGTATGGCATTCCGGGGATCACGATCGATGGCACCGACCCCGAGGCCATCGCCGCCGCCTTCACCTGGGCGGCAGAGCGCGCCCGCGGCGGCCTCGGACCGACGCTGATCGAGCTCGTGGCCATGCGCATGTGCGGTCACGCCCATCACGACGACATGCTCTACCTCGGCCGAGACCCGCAGCCGTCGTGGTCGTATCCGCAGCTCTCCGAGGGCGGCTACGCCGACCGCGCGCTGTACGACTTCTGGTCGCGCAAGGATCCCATCGCCACCTACGCCGCGAAGCTCGAGGCCGATGGGGTCATCGGCGAGGACGATCTCGATCGATGGAAGCGCGAGGCCGAGGAGCTCGTCGAGGAGCAGGCGCGCGCCGTCATCGACGCGCCGTGGCCCGAGGCGACGGCCGCGGGTGAGGGCGTGCTCGCGGACGAGCCGCGGCGCGTGCGCGTCGAGGTGCTCGACGAAGAGCATCGCCGCGCCGTCGTGACGACCGCGATGACCATCGAGGACGCCCCGCCCTTCGACGCCAAAGGCAACACCTTCCTCGAGGCCGTCATGCTCGGCGTCGGCGACGCCCTGCGCCGCGACCCGCGCGTCTTCGTCTACGGCGAGGACGTCGGCGGCAAGTACGGCAACGCCTTCCTCCTGCTGCGTCCCCTCCTCGCCGAATTCGGCGACCGCATCCTCAACGCCGTTCTCTCCGAGGGCTCGACGATCGGCGTCTGCGTCGGCGCGGCGCTGGCGGGGCTGCGGCCCATCGGCGAGATCCAGTTCAACGACTTCGTCGCCACCGGATTCAACCAGCTCGTCAACAACGCCGCCAAGCTGCGCTATCGCTGGGGTGCCATCGCCCGCGAGGGCGGCATCGGCGCCCCGATGGTCCTGCGCATGCCGTGGGGCGGGCTCCGCCACGCCGGGCCGTACCACTCGCAGAACACCGAGGCGTGGTTCTACCGCGTGCCGGGGCTCAAGATCGTCGCGCCGTCGACCCCGCACGACGCCCGCGCTCTGATGGCCGCCGCCGTCGACGATCCCGATCCCGTCCTCTACTACGAGCACATCGCCCTCTATCGCGATCCGCGCGTCAAGCAGCTCCTCGGCGACGAGCCGCCCGAGCCGCTGCCGATCGGCAAGGCCGCGCTGCGGCGCGCCGGCGGCGACCTGGCCATCGTCTCCTACGGCGCGTACGTGCACGTGGCCATGCGCGTGGCCGAGTCGCTGGCGAAGGACGGCGTCGAGTCCGCGGTGCTTGACCTCCGCACCATCGCCCCGCTCGACACCGCGGCCGTCCTGTCGCTGGCGCGGCGCTGCAGCCGCGTCCTCGTCGTTCACGAGGACACCCGCACCGGCTCGGTCGGCGAGTCGATCGCCGCCATCATCGAAGAAGAGGCCTTCGAATACCTCGACGCCCCCGTGCGCGTCGTCGGCGCGCTCGACACGCCGGTGCCCTACTCGCCGCCGCTGGAGGAGGAATTCCTTCCGAGCGAAGCGGACGTCGAGCGGGCCGCGCGACTGCTCCTCGCGTGGTAGCCTGTCGCCCTTCGAAAATAACTGCGGAGGCCTGAGGATGCCCCTTCGTCGCCGTCCGGTTTTCGTCGTTTCGGCATTGATCACCATCGCGGCCATGGCCGCGATCGGCGTCGCCACCGCGCTCGCCTGCGTGACGAACAGCTACAGCGTCACGTCGAGCGCGCCGCCGCCGTCCGGAAACTGGACCGACACGACCGGCGCCGTCTGGTCGCCGCCCGGCGGCTTCCCCGGCTGTGCGACGTCGGGCGACACCGCCTCCGACACCAACGGCTCGCCGACGACGCTCATCGTCAACAGCGTCATCCCCAATCCGATCGCCGGCCTCAATCTCGCCTGCAACGGCTGCGTCATCGACATCCAGAGCGGCGGGCAGCTCACCCTCAACGGCACCGGCACGATCGCCAGCGGCGCCACCCTGCGCGTCAGCGGCGGCAGCTTCGTCGTCGCCAACGGCGGCAACCTCACCTTCGACAGCGGCTCGTCCCTCGACGTCAACAGCGGCACGGTCAACATCCAGAGCGGGGGCCAGATCAACGTCAACGACGGCACGGCCACCGGCAGCGGCACGGTCAACAACGCCGGCTCGATGCAGATGAACGGCACGTCCTTCACCTTCGACACCCCGTTCAACAACCTCGCCGGCGGCTCCCTCATCGTCAACAGCGGAACGCTCGCCCTGCGAGGCGGCGGCAGCGGCGACGCCCCCTTCACCATCAACGCCGGCACCCTCGACTTCCCCGCCGGTAGCTACACCATGACCCCGAACGGCACCGTCTCCGGCGGCGGAACGCTCTCCGTCAGCGGCGGCACGCTCTCCATCGGCGGCGTCACCTCGCCGGCCAACTTCTCGATCTCCGCCGGCACGCTCACCGGCGCGGGCTTCCTCTCCGTCTCCGGCCCCTTCGACTGGAGCGGCGGCACCATCAGCGGCAGCGGCGGCACGGAGATCGCCGGCAGCGGCAGCGGGATGTTCACCGGCACGAACGGCGCCATGACCCTCGACGGGCGTACCTTCAACGACTACGGCACCGTCGTCTTCATCTCCGCCACGAATCCCTTGGCCCTCGTGAATTCGGCGACCTTCAACGTCTATGGCAACTTCGATTTTCAATCCGACGGCGGTGTGACCACGGACGGCAGCGGGACCGCCTTCAACATCGCCCCGAACGGCTTCCTCAGCAAGAGCGCCGGCGGCGGCACGACCGTCATCGCCTCGCCGGCCACCAACGACTCCTCCGTCTTCGCCGCCTCCGGCACGCTCGACTTCGACGGCGGCGGCACGCACAGCGGCTGCTTCTTCGTCAGCGCCCCCGGCGTCCTCGCCTTCAGCACGAATGCGAACACCGCCGGCGGCTGCATCTTTGGCGACGGCACCGTCTCCTTCCCCAGCGGCAGCACCTTCGTCACCGGCTCCTACGACGTCGGCACGACCTCGATCACCGGCGGCTTCGCCAGCATCTCCTCCGGCGACACGACCGATTTCCTGCTCGACGGCGGCACCCTCGACAGCGGCGATTTCATCGTCTTCGGCACCGGCACGTGGGCGAAGGGCACGATCTCCGACAGCGGCGGAACGTTCCTCGTCGACAGCGGCGCCACGCTGACGATCAGCGCCGCCAACGGCGTGGCCACGCTGAACAACGTCACCTTCGAGAACGACGGCCTCGTCAACTACACCGCCACGCCGGCCAGCGGCAACGACCTCGAGCTCGCGAACGGCGCCCAGATCGTCAACAAGGGCACCTTCAACATCAGCGGCGACCAGCCCATCCGCATCGCTGTGATCATCGTCGGCACGCGCGTGCGCCCGACGATCGTGGCGCCGCCCATCACCATCACCAATGACGGCACGTGGAAGAAGAGCGCCGGCAGCGGCACGAACGACATCGATCCGCCGTTCACCACCGACGGCACCGTCCTCGCGCAGAGCGGGACGATGCATTTCGCCGGCGGCTTCACGCAGACCGCCGGCGAGACGACGCTCGGCGCGGGCGGCATCAAAGTCGACACCGCCCTGCAGCTCCAGGGCGGCGTCCTCGACGGCGCCGGCACGATCACCGGCGACCTCCAGAACGCCGCCGCCGTCTCCCCGAACGGTACGGGCAATACCGGCACGATCAACGTCACCGGCAACTACACCCAGGGCAGCGGCGGCGCGCTGAACATCGAGCTCGCCTCTCCCACGGCGTTCGACCAGCTCGCCACCGGCACCGCCACCCTCGACGGCACGCTCAACGTCGCCCTGCTGAACAGCTACGCGCCGGCGAACGGCACGACCTGGCCGGTCCTCACCTTCGCCTCGCGCAGCGGCGACTTCGCCGTGAAGAACCTGCCGACCTATCCGCCGAGCGGCTCCATCACCGCGAGCTACACGCCGGCCGAGCTCGACCTCACCGCCGTCGTCACCGCGCAGGCGAACCTGGCCGTCGCCAAGAGCGGCCCGAGCGGCGTCGTGGCCGGACAGAACGTCGTCTACAGCGTCAGCGTCAAGAACAACGGGCCGTCGACGGCGACGAACGTCGTCGTCAGCGATCCGACGCCGGCGAACCTCACCTTCGTCTCCAACAGCGGCGACTGCACGTCCGCGTATCCCTGCTCGTTCCCCTCGCTGAGCTCCGGCCAGACCGTGAACATCACCTCGACCTACAGCACCTCGCCGTCGTTCGCCGGCAACGTCACCAACACCGCTACGGCCAGCTCGTCGACGCCCGATCCCGACACCTCCGACAACAGCGCCACGGCCACGACGAACGTCGGCGCGCAAGCCGACCTCACCATCAGCAAAAGCGGCCCGCCGTCGGTCGCGCCGGGGCAGAACGTCGTCTACACGATCACGTTCAAGAACAACGGCCCCTCGCCGGCGACGAACACGACCATCAGCGACCCGACGCCGGTCGGCATCGCCTTCGTCTCCAACAGCGGCGCCTGCACGACGCCGTTCCCCTGCAACGTCGGCACGCTGGCCTCGGGGCAGCAGGCGACGATCACCGCGACGTACACGGTCCCGGCGACGTACAGCGGCGCGACGGTGGTGAACACCGCCTCGATCTCCTCGAACGTCAACGACCCGACGC
>JBKOUP010000121.1:0-16181 GCA_046723495.1 Acidobacteriota bacterium | reverse complement strand
GGGAAGCTGACGAACTGCGCGCCGACCGAAGGAACGCTGTTGCATCTGCAGCCGGCGGCGGAGGCGCGGCGGCTGGTCTGGACGAGCGACGACGGCAAGCGCCTGGCGGTGGCGATGGTGCCGGCGAACGTCGAGACGCTCGACCTCGGAACGCTCGACGAGATCGCGCTGCACGTGACCGGCGACGCGCAGCGTGGCTGGCCGGTGGAGTTGGGCATCGTTTTCGACCGCGACTTTACTGTCACCGTGCCGGCCAAGAAGGTGCCCAAGCTGACGGCGCTCTTGCTTGCGCGATCGCGCTATTCGCTCGCGTTCCGGGCCGAGCATCACCTGACCGAGCAGCGCGAATTCGATTTGACCGGAACGACGCACAGCGATGCCGCCGACATCTGCTTGCGACCGCGGCCGCTCCTCACCGGCACCGTCGTGACGGGGAACGATGCGCCGGTCGCGGGCGCGGAGGTCTCGACGCTCGACTTCCATCAGGTCTCGACGCATCTCACCACCACGGATGACAACGGTGTCTTTCGCGCCGAGCTCCCCGAGCGCGTCGTCCAGGCCATCGTGGTCGCGCGCGCCGGCGCCGCATCGAAAGCGTTTCCCGTCGACGCGATGGCCCGCGGCGATCACGATTTCGGCGTCATCCGCCTCGCCGCCGGCGTTCCGCTGAGGATCGACGTCGTGCGCCCGGCGGCACTGCGCGCGAAGCCGCTCGCGGTCGGGCTTTTCCGGCGAGACCGCGGCATCTACGGCACGAGGCGCATCGGCTCGCAGGAGCTGGCGGCAACGAGCGACGGCGTGACGTTCGCGGACGTGGCGCCCGGCGAGCACTTCATCCTGGTCGAGGGCTCCGCGCCGCTGGAACGGATGAGCGTGCCGGTGAACATCGAGAAGGCGGCTCACATTAAGGTCCGCGTCGAGCCGTACACGCTGGCCGGCCGCGCCGCGCTCGGGAATGAGTCGTTAGCCGGCGCCGAGGTGGCGGTCTATCCGCGCGACGAGAGCTGGCGCGCATCGCTGCGCGCCGCCGCCGACGGCACCTTCGGCGGCACGGCCTGGCAGCACGGCCTGCTCCGCGCCGCGGTGCAGCACGCACGCATCGAGCCGACCGGCTTCATCGCCGATTCGCCGGAGCTCGGCAGCGATCCGAGCGCCTGGAACATCGAGCTCGCGAAACGGACCATCAGCGGCCGCGTCTACGACGCCGAGACGAAGGCGCCGCTGCCGGGCGTCGACGTCGTGGAGGACGCCATCGTGTCCCACGGAGATCGATATCCATCGGAGCACTATGGCGGCGCGCGCAGCGATCGCGACGGCAAGTTCACGATTCTCGCGGTATGGCCCGGCAAGTACGAGCTGAGCATCACCAGTCCCGACTACTTGCCGAATCGGGTGACGATCGAGCTCGCCGACACCGACCCGTCCAGGAACGTCGACTTCGCGCTCGAGCGCGGGAACGCGCAGCGGCTGCTCCTCCACTGGCCCGACGGCACCCCGATTGCGCAGGCGACCGTGATCGATGGCGAGGCGCGGTATTACAGCGACGCGACCGGCACTGCCGTCATCCGCGGCACCGGCGGCGAGGTGCATACGCTCTACGTGTTGCCGATCGAGGGCTCCATCGCCGTCGTCCATCTGCCGATCGGCGGGAAGGAGTCGGAGCCGGTCGAGGCCATCGTCGGCCGTCCCGCCGGAGCGCTGCGCATCATGGCGAACTTTCCCGACGGCACGCCCGTCTCGGGGACTGTTTTTCTCCGCGTGAACGGCGACCTCATCCCTGCGGAGCTCATGGCCCGATATGGCCAGAGCATCCTCGGCCGTCTGCCGGCCGGGACGTACGAAGTCTGGGTTTGGCCTTGGGTGGGGCAGCCGACGGGGCCGGGCGTGCGGGTTGGGATTTCGAGCGGCGAGGAACGGGTTCAGATCACCGTTCCAAGGCGCTGAAGACCTTGGGAATGCGCTGCTTGACACCCTTTGTTCGGCAGTGTTACCGTAGCGCCCCTTTCCTCAGGGAAGGTGTGTAGTTCGTCTCCTTCCGAGACCAACAAGTTCGCAGTTTTGCAGGAGAATCATGCGTACCTATTTCCCCAGGAAGGGCGACATTGAGCCCCGCTGGTTTGTGATCGACGCCGAGGGCAAGGTGCTCGGACGGCTGTCGACCGTCATCGCCAACATCATCAGCGGCAAGGCCAAGCCGACGTACACCCCTTTCCTCGACACCGGCGACCACGTCATCGTCATCAACGCCGAGAAGATCGTCCTCTCCGGCAAGAAAGAGACCGACAAGGTCTACCACAACCACTCGCTCTATCCCGGCGGCTTGAAGAGCAAGCAGGCGCGCTTCGTGCGGGCTGAGAAGCCGGAAGCGATGATCGAGGAGGCGGTGTGGGGCATGCTTCCGAAGAACAAGCTCGGCCGGAAGATGCTGAAGAAGCTCAAAGTCTACCGTGGCGCGAAGCATCCGCATCAGGCCCAGCAGCCTGAGCCGATCGACGTCGCCAAGTAACGGAGGAGGAATCTTGGCTCTGGTTGAATACTACGGAACGGGACGGCGCAAGACCTCGACGGCGCGCGTCCATCTTCGTCCGGGCGCGGGATCGATCACGGTCAACCACCGCTCCCTGGACGAGTACTTCGGCAACGAAGTGCTGAAGATGATCATCAAGCAGCCGCTCTCGCTGACGGAGACGAACGACAAGTTCGACATCGTCGTCAACGTCGACGGCGGCGGTCCCAGCGGCCAGGCCGGCGCCATCCGGCACGGCATCTCCCGGGCGCTGCAGGTGTACAACACCGAGCTGCGCAAGCGGCTCAAGAAGGCCGGCCTCCTCACGCGCGACCCGCGCATGAAGGAGCGCAAGAAGTACGGCCAGCGCGGCGCCCGCGCCCGCTTCCAGTTCTCGAAGCGATAGCTCCCCGATGGTTCTCGATTCGCGTGATTCTCGGGACAGGGGCCTCGCGGCTCCTGTCCTTTTTTTCTAGAAACGACTTTGAAAGGAGGGTTTGCTTGGCAGTTTCAATCACAATGAAAGAGCTGTTGGAAGCTGGCGTCCACTTCGGTCATCAGACCAAGCGCTGGAATCCGAAGATGAAGAAGTACATCTTCGGCAAGCGCAACGGGATCTACATCATCGACCTTCAGAAGACGCTCAAGCTCTTCAAAGAAGCTTCCGCATTCATCACGGACCTCTCGCAGGGAGGGAAGCGCATCCTGTTCGTCGGAACGAAGCGGCAGGCGCAGGACGCCATTCTCGAGGAGGCCAACCGCTGCGGCATGTTCTACGTGAACAACCGCTGGCTGGGCGGCACCCTGACGAACTTCACGACCGTGCGCAAGTCCATCGAGCGTCTCAAGGAGCTCGAGTCGATGCTCAACGACACCGAGAAAGAGATGTCGAAGAAGGAGCGGGCCGCCCTCGAGCACGAGCGCGAGAAGCTCCAGAAGAACCTGATCGGCATCCGCGAGATGGACGGCTTGCCCGACGCGCTCTTCGTCATCGACCCGAAGAAGGAATACATCGCGGTCAAGGAAGCGAAGAAGCTCGGCATCCCGGTCGTGGCCATCGTCGACACCAACTGCGACCCCGAGGACATCAACTACGTGATCCCCGGGAACGACGACGCCATCCGGGCCATCCGCCTGTTCACCCAGAAGATCGCCGACTCCGTTCTGGAAGGCTACAACGTGGCCGAGGAACGGTTCATCGGAAGCGAGGACAAGGGCGAAGCGGAGGCTGCGCCGGCGCCTGCACCGGCCGCGGAGCCGGTGCCCGAGCCCGCGGCCGCGGAAGCGACGGCTTAAGTCTGTGATGTTCCGCGCGGCGGCGCCGCCGCCGCGCGCATTCCCCACAACAGGAGAGAAGTAATGACGCAAATCACCGCAGCGATGGTCAAAGAACTGCGCGAGCAGACCGGGGCCGGCATGATGGACGTGAAGTCCGCCCTGACCGAGGCCGACGGGAATATGGAGGAGGCCACCAAGATCCTCCGCAAGAAGGGGCTGGCCGCGGCGAGCAAGAAGGCCGGGCGCGTGACCTCGGAGGGCGCGGTCGTCGCCTACGCCGAGGGCAGCGTCGGGGTGCTCGTCGAAGTCAACTGCGAGACCGACTTCGTGGCCCGCACCGACGCCTTCCGCGACTTCGCCAACGACGTGGCCAAGATCGTCGCCACGAGCAAGGCCAACACGGTCGAGGAGCTCAACAACGAGACCTGGCCGGGCAACGGCACCGTCGGCGACAAGACGAAGGAAGTGATCGCCTCGATCAAGGAGAACATCACCATCCGCCGCTTCGCGCGCTTCGTGGCGCCGGAGGGGGGCGCCATCGCCTCGTACATCCACGCCGGCGGCAAGATCGGCGTGATGACGGAGCTCGTCGCCAACAAGGGCGGCGACAAGGCCCGCGAGGTGGCCCGCGACGTGGCCATGCACGTCGCCGCCGCGGAGCCGCGCTTCGTCCACCGCGGCGAAGTGACGCAGAAGGACCTCGACACGGAGCGCGAGATCGCCCGCGATCAGGCCGCCAAGTCGGGCAAGCCGGAGAACATCGTCGAGAAGATGGTGGCCGGGAAGATGGAGAAGTTCTACGGCGAGACCTGCCTGCTCGAGCAGCCCTACATCCGCAACGACAAGCAGAACGTCGGCGACTACGTGAAGTCGCAGGCGAAGGACGCGGGCTGCGAGTACACGGTGACGCGGTTCGTGCGCTACAAGCTCGGCGAGGGGATCGAGAAGAAAGGCGATGACTTCGCGGGGGAGGTGGCGTCGTATCTGAAGTGAGGGGCGCATGCTTCACGTGCTAAAGTCCCCTTCCGATGACTGACGCGAAATACAAGCGCGTCCTGCTCAAGCTCTCCGGCGAGGCCCTCATGGGCGATCGGCGCTACGGCATCGATCCCGACACCCTCTCCGCCATCGCCGACGAGATCGTCGACGTTCAGAGCATGGGCATCGAGATCGCCATCGTCATCGGCGGCGGCAACATCTTCCGCGGCGTCACCGCGGCCACCGAGGGCATCGACCGCGTGGCCGGCGATCACATGGGGATGCTGGCCACGGTCATCAACGCCCTAGCCCTGCAGGACGCGCTGGAGCGCCGCGGCGCCCACACGCGCGTGACCTCCGCGATCACCATGCCCGAGGTCGCCGAGCCGTTCATCCGCCGCCGGGCCATCCGCCACCTCGAGAAGCAGCGCATCGTCATCTGCGCCGCCGGCACCGGCAATCCCTTCTTCACCACCGACTCCGCCGCCGCGCTGCGCGCCAGCGAGCTGAATTGCCAGATCATCTTCAAGGCCACTCAGGTCGACGGCATCTACACCTCCGATCCGAAGAAGGATCCGAACGCGCAGCGCCTCCCGTACGTGACGTACCAGCGCGTGCTGGCCGAGCGGCTGCAGGTCATGGACGCCGCGGCCATCGACGTGGCCCGCAACTCCCAGATTCCGATCTATATTTTTTCGCTGCGCGAGAAGGGGAACATCCGGCGCGCGCTGTCGGGCGAGCCGATCGGATCTCTCGTCTCCGACGATGCTCCTGCGCTCGCCGCGAGAGGATGAGCATGAACAACAACGAAACGATTCAAGACGTCCAACACCGCATGCACGGCGCCGTCGAGGCCCTGCACCGCGAGTTCAAGACGCTGCGCACCGGCCGCGCCAACGCCGCGATGCTCGACGGCGTCACCGTCGACTACTACGGCACGCCCACGCCGATCGCGCAGGTGGCCTCGCTGAAGGTGCCGGAGCCGTCGCTGATCGTGGCAGAGCCGTGGGACAAGTCGATGGTCTCGGCGATCGAGAAAGCGATCCGCAACGCCGACCTCGGCCTCAATCCGATGAACGACGGGAAGGTGATCCGCATCCCCATCCCGCAGCTGACCGAGGAGCGGCGCAAGGAGCTGGTGAAGCGCGCCCATCACGTGGCCGAAGAGGCTCGCACGGCCATCCGCCAGGTGCGCCGCGACGGCAACGAGCACCTCAAGAAGATGCTCAAGGACCACAAGATCTCCGAGGACGACGAGCGGCGCGGGCTGGAGGAGATCCAGAAGATCACCGACAAGCACATCGACGAGGTCGGGACGATCCTGAAGCACAAAGAAGCCGACATAATGGCGGTGTGACCGCGCTTGTCATCATTCCCGCGGCCGGCTCGGGATCGCGCCTCGGCGGCGAGATCCCGAAGCAATTTCGGTTGCTTGCCGGCAGGCCGATCCTCGATCGCGTGATCGAACGTTTCCACGACGTCGGGCGCATCATCGTTGCCGTGGCCGAGCCGCAGACGATGCAATCGACGGCGCGCGTGCGCTTCGTCGCCGGCGGCGCGACGCGGCAGGAGTCGGTGATCCGCGCGCTCGCCGCCGCCGAGGACGACTTCGACCTCGTCGCCGTGCACGACGCCGTCCGCCCCTTCTTCAAGACGACGACGTTCCACGCCCTGCTCGACGCCGCCGCGGAGCACGGCGCGGCCTTCCCGGCCATGGCCGTGACGGACACGATCCACATCGCCCGCGATGGCCGCCTCGTCTCCACGCCGGAGCGCGCGCAGCTCGTGGCCGCGCAGACTCCGCAGTGCTTTCGCCTCGGCATCCTGCGCGACGTGCTGGAAAAGGCGCAGCGCGACGGCGTCGACGGCACCGACGAGGCCGGCCTGGCCGCGCGCTACGGCTACGACGTGCGCGTGCTGCCGGGCGACGCCGCGAATTTCAAGATCACGCGCGCCGAGGACTTGGCGTATGCGGAATCGCACTTCGAGGAGCTGAGCGCGCCATGATGCGAGTTGGACAGGGCATCGACGTGCACGCCTTCGACGACACGCGCCCGCTGATTCTCGGCGGCGTGCGCATCAGCGAGCGGGGCGGGCTGGCCGGGCATTCGGATGCAGACGTGGTGTTGCACGCGATTGTCGACGCCATCCTCGGCGCGATCGGCAAGGGCGATATCGGTCGGTACTTTCCTTCGGACGACGATCGTTGGAAGAACATTGATTCCGCGGTCTTCGTCAACGGCGCATTAGTTGCGCTAATCGAGTGCAAATCATCCATCGCGAACGTGGATGTCACCATCATTGCGCAACGTCCCAAGCTCGCCCCGTTCCGCGAGCCGATGCAGGCGAACATCGCGAAGCTGCTCGATCTGCCGAGCGAGCGCGTGAATGTGAAGGCCACGACGACCGATCACCTCGGCTTCATCGGTCGCGGAGAGGGCATCTGCGCGATGGCGGTGGTGCTGGTGGACTCACCATGACCGTCCGCGTCCGCTTCGCCCCGTCGCCCACCGGGCACCTCCACGTCGGCGGCGCGCGCACGGCCATCTTCAACTGGCTCTTCGCGCGCCACCACGGCGGCGACTTCATCATCCGCGTCGAGGACACCGACGTGGAGCGCTCCACGCGCGAGTCGGAGGCGATGGTCCTCGACGATCTGCGCTGGCTCGGCCTGGCCTGGGACGAAGGCCCCGACCTCGGCGGCCCGCATGAGCCGTACCGGCAGTCGGAGCGCGTCGATCGCTACGGCGCCGTCGCGCAGGAGCTGCTCGCCGCCGGCATCGCCTATCGCTGCTTCTGCACCGAGGAGGAGCTGGAGCTGAAGCGCCGGCGCGCGGAGGCCGAGCAGCGGCCGCCGCATTACGACGGCACGTGCTGGCGGCTGACGCCGCAGCAGGTCTCGACGAAGCTCTCGATGTGGACGCCGTTCGCGCTGCGCTTCCACGTGCCCGACGACGGCGACGTCACCATCGACGACTCGATCCGCGGCGAGGTCACGTGGCGGAAGGAGTCGCTCGGCGACTTCATCCTCGTCCGCTCCGACGGCCTGCCGACGTACAACTTCTCCGTCGTCGTCGACGATCACGACATGGAGATCACGCACGTCATCCGGGCCGAGGAGCATCTGACGAACACGCATCGCCAGGTGCTGATCTACCGCGCCCTCGGCTGGGAGACGCCGCGATTCGCGCACGTGTCGCTGATCCTCGGCCAGGACCGCACGAAGCTCTCCAAGCGTCACGGCGCGACTTCGGTGTCGCAGTTCGCCGAGGACGGATACCTCGCCGAGGCCATGGTCAACTACCTGACCTTGCTCGGCTGGTCGTCGCCCGACGGGCGCGAAGTCTTCGACCGCGATTTCGCCATCGAGAACTTCTCGCTCGACCGCGTCAACTCCGCGCCGGCGGTGTTCGATCCGCAGAAGCTCGACTGGCTGAACGGACAGTACATCCATGAGATGAGCGCGGCGGAGCTGCGGCCGCTCGTGGCGCCGCGCATCGGCGGCGATGCGCCGTGGATCGAGGAGGGAATCGACGTCGTGAAGAAGAGCGTGCACCGGCTGACGCAGTTCGCCGACGCGCTGCTCTTCGTCTTCAACTACGAGCCGCCGGCGATCGACCGCGCGTTCGCGGAGGCGCTGGCGGCGGAGCTGCGCGAGCACGGCGCACCGTCGGACGAGGCGTCGTACCACGAGATGGTCGAGCGGCTGAAGGCGTCGACGGGATTGAAAGGGAAGAATCTCTTCATGCCGCTGCGCCTGGCCATCACCGGCATGGATCACGGGCCGGAGCTCGTCCGGGCCATCCCGCTGCTGCGCCGCGCCAGCGAGACGGATCCGCGCGTGCTCTCGCTGCTGGCGCGCGTCGAGCGATGTATCGGCTGATCCGCACGCTGTTGTTCGCGCTGGAGGCGGAGACGGCGCACGAATTCACGGCCGCGCAGATGGAGCGCTTGCAGCGGATTCCGGGGGCGCTGCGCATGATCGAATGGCTTTGCCGCGTGCCGGCGCGCCCGACGGAGCTGCTCGGGCTCACGTTCAAGACGCCGATCGGCATCGCCGCCGGCTTCGACAAGAACGCGCGGATGATGCCGTTCCTGGCCGCGCTCGGCTTCGGCTTCGTCGAGGCCGGAACGGTGACGCCGCGCCCGCAGGCGGGGAACCCGCGGCCGCGCCTCTTCCGCGACCGCGAGCATCGCGCGCTCGTCAACCGCATGGGCTTCAACAACGACGGCGCCGAGGCGGTCGGGGAGAGGATCGCGTCGTTCGACGCCGTGCCGCTCTTCGTCAACATCGGCAAGAACAAGGACACGCCGCTCGAAGCCGCGGCCGACGACTACGCGCTCTGCGCCGCGGCGCTCGGCCCGCACGCCGACGCCATCGTCATCAACGTCTCCTCGCCGAACACGCCGTCGCTGCGCGATCTGCAGCGGCCCGAGCACCTGGAGCGGATCCTCGACGCCGCGCGCCACGAGCGCGTCTTCGTCAAGATCGCGCCGGACCTCGACGACGCGCAGCTCGCCGAGATCTGCGACGTCTGCGCGAAGCGCGCGAACGGCATGATCTGCACGAACACGACGATCACCGCGAACGGCGGCCTCTCCGGCGCGCCGCTGCTGGCGAAGTCGACGGAGATCCTGGCGACGGTGCGCGCGCGCGTCGGCCCCGGCTATCCGCTGATCGGCGTCGGCGGCATCTTCACAGCCGGCGACGTCCGCGCGAAGATGGCGGCGGGAGCGGATCTGGTGCAGCTCTTCACCGGCTTCATTTACGAAGGGCCGCGGCTGCCGTCGCGGCTGGCGCGGGAGCTGGCGCGATGATCATTTACGGCCTGAACCCGGTGCTGGAGGCGCTGCGCTCGCACGCGGAGCGCGTGCACTACGTCGGCGTGGCCCGCGAGCACGGCGGCAAGCTGCAGCGCGCCATTGCCGAGGCCAAGCGGGCGGGGGTGCCGGTGCGCCAGCTGACGGCCGAGCAGATCGAGCGGCTCGCGCACGGCGGCGTGCACAACGGCGTCGTCGCCGACGTGTCGGAGGGGACGTACGCCGACTTCGACGACGTGATCGCGCGCGATGCGACGTCGCTGGTCCTCATCCTCGACGGCATCACCGACCCGCAAAACCTCGGCGCGATCCTCCGCGTCGCCGACGGCTTCGGCGTCGACCTCGTCGTCATCCCGCAGCACGAAAGCGCCGGCCTCACGCCGACGGCGGTGAAGGCCTCGGCAGGCGCCAGCGAGTGGGTGCCGGTCGCGCAGGTGACGAACCTCGCCCGCGCGCTCGAAGCGCTCGAGAAGCGCGGCTTCTGGCGCTACGCCGCAGCCGCGGGCGGGGACGCGCCGGCGTCGATCGACTTCAGCGGCAAGGTGGCCATCGTCCTCGGCAACGAGGGGAAAGGCATCCGCCGCAACGTCGCCGAGCATTGCGACCGCGTCGTCACCATCCCGATGCGGGGCCACGTCGACTCGCTCAACGTGGCTACGGCAGCCGCGGTGCTCTGCTACGAAGTGCGGCGACAGTCGCCAGCGCCGCCGCGGCGATGAGCGAGACGATCGCGCAGACGACGACGAGCGGATTGCGGTAGCGCATGGCGACGTGGTGGCGGCCGGCCGGGATCTCGACGGCCTGGAAGCCGACGTTGGCGCGGATCAGCGGGGCGGGCGCGCCGTCGATCGTGGCCCGCCAATATTTGTGGGGCGTGACGGCGATGACGAGGAGCGCGCGGCCGGCGGCGTCGACGTCGGCGTCGATCGTGCTCGAGGTCTCGCGCTCGCGCGCGATGCGCGCCGGGGCGGGGGTGAACGGGCGGTCGACGAAGGCGATGCCGCGCGGCCAGGGGTGAAGCTCGGCGATGCGGCTCATCGGCGCGAGCGCGGCGGCCATCGTCAGCTTCTGATTGGGCATGACGACGAGGGCATCGTTCGCGGTGATCGCATGCGTGGCTCCGGCGAAGGAGAGGAGCATCGGCGCGCCCTCGGGATGCTTTCCGAAGCGCGTGGTGAGAAAGAGCTGGATGAAATCCGTCGTCGGCCGGAGATTGAGATTGCCGACGTCGGGCTCGATCACGCCGTCGTAGCCCCACAGCAGTTGCATCTCCGGGAACATGTCGTCATGGATGCGGTCCCACGTCGGCGGCTTGCGCATGGCGTAGGTGTCCCAGTCGGCCTCGGTGTAGATGCGCGCACCGGGTGGGATGCGGCGGGCCATGGCGGGGCGGTCGGTGTAGAAGGTCCCGTCGATGCGCGGCGCGAGGAGGCGGATGCGCGCGCCGAGGTCGATGGCGACGAGGATCGCCAGCAGCACGAGCAGGAGCCGGCCGCGGAGGAAGAGGACGAGCGCCAGCGCCACGGCGGCGGCGAGGCTCGCGGTGACGCCGCCGAAGGCGTTGACGGCGACGAGCGCGCCGGCAGCGATATGCGTCGTGCGCCGGAGGCGGGCGTCGTCGAGGAAGCGATCGGCGGTGACGGCCGCGAAGATGATCAGGACGAAGACGGCGGGCAGGAACCACTTCTCCGGATAGCGCAAGGACGGCGGGCTGTAGCGGCCGAGGGCGAGCACGTAGAAGGCGGCGGCGATCGACGCGACGAAGAGCCAGCCGCGGACGCGATGAACGAAGCCGGCGAGCATCAGCGCGGCGGCGAACATGCCGCTGTAACAGCTGAGGAGCCAGGGGCGGCCGGACTCGTCGGCCGACTTGATCGTGATGCCGAGGAGCTCGGCGGGGCGGACGGGATCGAGGGTCCATTTGGCGTCTGCGTGCAGCCCGGCGCGTCCTGTGTCGGCGGCGAAGTCGATGGCGGGGATGACGGCGACGGCGCCGGCGAGGAGCGCGGCCGTGCAGATCGCCGCGGTCCAGCCGATCGCGCGCGCGCTGCGCAGGCGCACGAGGGCGAACGCGCCGAGGAGTGCGCCGGACTCGAGGATCGTGGTCGGCTCCCCGGCCAGAAGGATCAGGCCGAGGGCGAGCGAGGCGAGGGCGAAATCGGCGGCGCGGAACCTCTCGAAAAAGCGGTTCGCGAAGAAGCCCAGCCAGGGCCACCACGTCACGGCGAATAGATAGAGGAGAAGGTTCGAGAGCGAGAGCATCATCCCGCCGAGGGCGAAGGTGAGGGCGCCGAAGACGGCGGCCTCGACGCGGACGCCGAGCGAGCGCAGCAGCAGGAACATCCCGGCCGCGCCGAGGAGGTAGTGGACGACGACCTCGAGGGCGAAGGCGAAGAGGAAGTTCGGCAGGAAGATCAGCCAATGAGGCGGGTAAAAGAGCTGAAAGCCCGGGTTCGCGGCCAGCGGCTGGCCGGCCTCGAAATGCGGGTTCCAGTAGGGGAAGCCGTCGCGGGCGACGTCGCGGAGGGCGAGGTGCTCGGGGACGTGGCGGCGGCTGACGTCGCGGTCGTAAAGGGCGCGGCGGGTGGAGAGGATGTCGGCGAACGCGAGCGTGACGAGGAGGAGGACGGCAGCGAGTCCAATGAGCTCGGCCCGGCGGGTCACGGGCGCAGTCTACCGGGAACAAACCTCCTCTTGCGAATGGTTTGGCCATCTGCTATAACCCGCAGTTCTTCGGCCTCCGCCGCAAGGCTATCCTCTGCTCAGTGGTAGTAGGCTGATTGTGTCTTTGAAATCAAGAAGTTCGGTGCTGGCATAGCTCAGTTGGTAGAGCAGCTGATTTGTAATCAGCAGGTCGCGGGTTCGAGTCCCGTCGCCAGCTCCAGAAGAGTGTGGGGAGAGGTGGCTGAGCGGTCAAAAGCAGCAGACTGTAAATCTGCCGGGCCTTGCCCTACGGAGGTTCGAATCCTCCCCTCTCCACCAGCCGCGGGAGTAACTCAGGGGTAGAGTCACAGCCTTCCAAGCTGTTGGTCGCGGGTTCGAATCCCGTCTCCCGCTCCAAAAAAAGGGTCGCAAATTCGCCCTCGTAGCTCAGGGGTAGAGCACGTCCTTGGTAAGGACGGGGTCACGAGTTCAAATCTCGTCGAGGGCTCCATCAAATCGAAGGAACGAACATGGCGCGCGCAGGCAGAGAAATCATCACCCTCCAGTGCACCGAGTGCAAACGGCGGAACTACTCGACGACGAAGAACAAGAAGACGATGACGGAGAAGTTGGAGCTGAAGAAGTTCTGCCGTCACGACCGCAAGCACACGGTTCACCGGGAGACGAAATAAGCAGGGGGAATAAGTCGACAACTGCGTGCTTTTGCACGCTTTTGCGGCACTTGCAGGCCAATAGCTCAACTGGCAGAGCAGCGGTCTCCAAAACCGCAGGTTGGGGGTTCGAGTCCCTCTTGGCCTGCCAACCCCATCCAAAACTGACATGAGCGGAGCTCTGATGGACAACGCAGTCGTCAACAAGCCACGCGAGTGGATCACCGCCACGCGCGAGGGGTGGAACAACATCCTCGCGGAGATGAAGAAGGTCACCTGGCCGGGACGCAGCGAAGTCGTCGGCACGACCGTCGTCGTCGTCATCGCCACGGTGGTCTTCGCCGTCTACCTGTGGGGCTGCGACCTCGTCTTCTACAAGATGATCACCTTGCTCTTCCACAACTTTGGAGCGGCTACGTAATGCCCGAAGTCGCCAGCAAGCAGTGGTACATCGTCCACACCTACTCCGGCTTCGAGGAGCGGGTGAAGGAGAACCTCTCCCAGCGCATCGACGCCCTCGGCATGCGCGAGAAGTTCGGCGAGATCAAGATCCCGACCGAGACGCTCGTGGAGATGAAGTCCGGCAAGAAGCGCGAAGTGCAGCGCAAGTTCTTCCCCGGCTACATCCTCGTGGAGATGGAAATGTCGGACGAGGCCTGGCACCTGGTGAAGAACACACCGAAGGTGACGGGCTTCGTCGGCACCGGCAAGAAGCCGACGCCGCTGACGCAGGAAGAGGTCGAGCAGATCCTCACCCAGGTCGTGACGACGAAGGAGAAGCCGAAGCCGAAGCATGTGTACGAGCACGGCGAGCACGTGCGCATCATCGACGGGCCGTTCACGAACTTCACCGGCGTGGTGGAGGACGTGAACCTGGACCGGTCGACGCTGAAGGTGATGGTGACGATTTTCGGGCGGTCGACGCCGGTGGAGCTGGACTTTTTGCAGGTGAATCGGTTCGATCCGAGCGAGGAGCAGGGGGCGGGAGCGCAGAAACGATGAATTTCGAATTTCGAATTTCGAATTCAGAAGCTAGAAATGATCACTTTCTGAATTCGAAATTCAAAATTCGAAATTCATCAGCAGGAACATAAATCATGGCAAAAAAAGTAACCGGATACATCAAGCTCCAGATCCCCGCGGGACAAGCCACGCCCGCTCCGCCTGTCGGCCCGGCCCTCGGCCAGCACGGCGTCAACATCATGGAGTTCTGCAAGACCTTCAACGCCCGCACGCAGGGGCAGCAGGGGCTGATCATCCCGGTGGTGATCACGGTCTTCTCCGACCGCTCCTTCACCTTCATCACCAAGACGCCGCCGGCGTCGATCCTCCTGCTCAAGGCCGCCGGCCTGCAGAAGGGCTCGGGCGTGCCGAACAAGAACAAGGTCGGCAAGGTGACGAAGAAGCAGGTCGAGGAGATCGCCCGCACGAAGATGCCCGATCTCAACGCGGCGTCGCTCGAAGCAGCGATCAAGACCGTCGAGGGCACCGCGCGCTCGATGGGAATCGAAGTTCAAGGCTAAAGAGGCGCGGCAGCGCGTAGCTGCGGCAAACATCGTAGGAGGCTCTTCGGAGCCGCGAGTACTACGGAGGTGAAATGGCCAAACACGGCAAGAAGTACCGTTCGGCGCACGAGAAAGTCGAACAGCGGCCGTATCAGTTGGACGAGGCCTTCGGTCTGCTCAAGCAGATCGCCTACGCCAAGTTCAACGAGACGGTGGAGCTGTCGATGCTGCTCGGCGTCGATCCGAAGCACGCCGACCAGATGGTCCGCGGCACGACCGTGCTCCCGCACGGCACCGGCCAGTCCAAGCGCGTGCTCGTGATCGCCAACGGCGACAAGCAGCGCGAAGCGACGGAAGCGGGCGCTGACTTCGTCGGCGGCGACGAGATCGTCGAGAAGATCCAGGGCGGCTGGGTCGACTACGACGCCGTCATCGCCACGCCGGACATGATGCGTTCGGTCGGAAAGCTCGGCAAAGTCCTCGGTCCCCGGGGCCTGATGCCGAACCCGAAGACCGGCACGGTCACGTTCGACGTGGCCAAGGCGCTCCAGGAGATCAAGGCCGGCAAGGTCGAGTTCCGCGTCGACAAGACCTCGATCATCCACGTCCCGGTCGGGAAGATCGCCTTTACCGCCGAGCAGCTGCGCGACAACGCCGCGTCGCTGATCCAGGCAGTGCGCAAGGCGAAGCCGGCCGCGGCGAAAGGGAAGTACGTCCGGTCGATCTACATCTCGTCGACGATGAGCCCCTCGATCCAGATCGACGCGGCCATCGCCGAGTCGAAGGCGGAGTAAGGAGAACGCATGAATCGCGAACAGAAAGCAGCAGCGGTCTCCGAGCTCAGCGAAGGTCTCGCCCACGCCACCAACGCGTTCGTGCTCGAGTTCAAGGGCATCACCGTCCCGCAGGTCACCGAGCTGCGCAAGCAGGTGCGGGAGACGAACTCGAAGTACGTCGTCGTGAAGAACACTCTGGCCCTGATCGCGGTGAAGGACTCGCCGCTGACGCAGCTGAAGGAGTACTTCAAAGGTCCGACCGCGGTGGCGTACAACACGACCGACGGCGTGATCCTGGCGAAGGCGCTCACCAAGTTCGCCAAGGACGTCCCGGCGGTGCACTTCAAGGGCGCGCTCCTGGCGGGGCAGGTCGTTCCGGCGAATCAGATTCCATCGATCGCCACCCTCCCGTCGCGTGAGGAGCTTCTCAGCAAGCTGCTCTACCTGATGCAGCATCCCATCCGCGGACTCGCCACGGTCCTGCAGGGCAACCTGCGCAACCTGGCCGTCCTCATCAATGAAATTCAGAAACCGCGCGGCGGAACCGCCGAGGCAAGCGAATAAAAAACGACTTAGAGAGGAATCAAGAAATGGCTATTTCGACCGATGATTTCGTGAAGCAGATTGAGTCGATGACGGTGCTCGACCTCGCCAACCTGGTGAAGGCGCTCGAGGACCGCTTCGGCGTCTCCGCCGCCGCCGCCGCGGCGCCGGTCGCGGCCGCTGCCGGCCCGGCTGCCGCCGCTGCCCCCGTCGAGGAGCAGACGGAGTTCACCGTCGTCCTCAGCGAGGTCGGCGACAAGAAGATCAACGTGATCAAGGCCGTCCGCGAGGTCACCTCGCTCGGCCTCAAGGAAGCGAAGGACCTCGTCGAGGGCGCCCCGCAGACGATCAAGGAAGGCGTTTCCAAGGAAGAGGCCGAGAAGATCAAGAAGGTCTTCGAAGAGGCCGGCGCCAAGGTCAGCGTCAAGTAGTCATCGTTGTTCCGGGCGGGGAGGAACGC
>JBKOUP010000211.1:0-11175 GCA_046723495.1 Acidobacteriota bacterium | reverse complement strand
CTACAAGGCGCTGCACATCCCCCTCAACGCCCTGCGGGTCATCAAGCTCATGCGCTCCGCGGTCAAGAACGACCACGGCGTGCACGAGCGCTTCCTCCGCGAGGCCCGTCTGGCCACGCGCATCCACCACCCCAACGTCGCCGCGATCTACGACTTCTCCACGCTCGACGACGGCACGCACTACATGGTCTCGGAGTACATCGAGGGCATCAACCTGCACGAGCTGATCAACGAGCGCGGGCCGCTGTCGCCGCGCTACGCGGCCACGCTGGCGGTGCAGGCCCTGATGGGGCTCGACGCCATCCACCGCGCCGGCATCGTGCACCGCGACGTCAGCCCCGAGAACCTGATGGTCACGCGCGACGACGAAGGCAACGAGATCGTCAAGATCATCGACCTCGGCATCGCCAAGCAGTGGGGCGACACGACGGAGAACAAGACGAAGACGGGGATGTTCGTCGGCAAGTGGAAGTACTGCTCGCCCGAGCACCTCGGCATCGTCAACGAAGGGGAGCGCATCGACGGCCGCGCCGACATCTACTCCTTCGGCATCGTGCTTTACGAGATGCTCACCGGCGTCCCGCCGTTTCAGGCCGACACGCCGCACCGCTACCTGATGCTGCACGCCTCGGAGACGCCGAAGCCGCTGATGCAGGTGAATCCGTCGACGACGGCGGCGCCGGAGCTGGAAGCGCTGATCTTCCGCGCGCTTGAGAAGGACCGCAACAAGCGCTTCCCGACGGCGCGCGACTTCGCGAAGGCCATCGAGGCGCTGATCCCGTCGCTGAGCGACACGGCCGGCGCGCTGCCGGTGCTGCCGACGGCGAACGAGATGACGATCGAGCCGACGCGGCAGTCGGTCGACCTGCACGCCACGACCGTGCCGGAGCTGAAGACGACGGTGCGCAGCGGCGTCGGACAGGCGCTCGTGCCGGGGCCGACGGTCGAGGAGCCGGCGCGGCCGCGGACGTCGGCGACGCCGTGGCTCGTCGTCGCCGCGCTGGTGATCGTCATCGCCGCCGGGGCGCTCTACATCGTCTTCTGGCCGAGGCCGCAGACGCCGGTGCCGGCACCCGCGCCGGTCGTCGTCGCGCGCGCGCGGCTCGGCATCAACGCCTTTCCGTGGGGCGAGGTGACGGCGATCCGCGACGTCGGCAACGGCAAGGTCGTGACGCTCAATGCGCCGCTGGTGACGCCGGCGCCGGTCGACCTGGCGCCGGGGACGTACGAGATCACGCTCAAGAATCCGAACTTTCCGCAGGCGCTGCGCAGGACGGTGTCGCTCCGTCCCGGCGAGGAGCAGTCGATCAACTTCTCCTTCGTCGACCCGGCCTCGGTGACGCTGCCGCGTTTCGTCGGGACGGTGCAATGAGACGCGCGCTGCTGATCCTCCTCGTCGCCGCGCCGGCGCTCGCGCAGCCGTGGCACGACGCCTACAACCGCGGTGTGGCCGCCGTGCGGGCCAAGAATTACGCGGCGGGCGCGCAGGCGCTGGAGGCGGCTCTCCGCGTGCAGCCGGCGGAGAGCGCGAAGCTGCGCACGGATCGCGAGTTCATCACGTACCTGCCGCACATGTGGCTCGGCATCGCCCGCGTGGGGCTGAACGAGCCCGACGCCGCGCTGGCGGAATTCAAAATCTCCGAAGAGCAGGGCGTGGTCCAGAACACGGCCTTCTACGCGCAGATGCGCGACTGGATGGCGCAGGCGCAGACGCAGAAGAAGCACGCCGCCGAGAACGCCGCGGCCGGGAGCCGCCGCGACGCGAACGCCGCGATCGGCCGCGCCGTCGGCGCGCAGAGCGAGGCGCTGACCGCGGGCGCCGACCGCAGCGAGAGCTACCGCACGGCGCAGGGAAAGCTGCAGGAAGCGCTCGATGTATTCAAGCGCGCCGGGACGGACATCCGCGCCTACAAGATCGCCGGCGAGCTGGCCGCGCAGGCGCGCGAGCTCTTCGCCGGCGCGGCCGAGGAGGCGCGGAAGAGGAAGGCGGCGGCGCCGCCGCCGAAGCCCGCGCCGAAGGAGGTCGTCGTTCCGTTCGACGAGCCGCCGCCGAAGAAGATCGTGATCACGAACACGACGGTGACGCCACCGGCGCCGGCACCGCAGCCGGTCCCGCAGCCGCAACCGCCCGCGCCGCAGCCACCGGTCGTGAGGGAGTCGCTCGTGACCGCGCGCGTCGCTGTGCAGAGCTACAAGCGCAAGCTGATCGAGGCGAAGCAGCCGGTCATCGACGCCACTCATTTCGAGCGCGCGCTCAACGGCAATCCCGACGAGGCCACGATCGCGCGCGTGACCGCGCAGGTCGCCGAGCACGAGCGGAGCCTGGACGAGGCGCTGAAACCGAAACCGATACAACCACCACCACGGCCGGTACAGATGGCCACGCCGCCCGACAAGCGCCCCGAGCTGGAAGCCGCCTACCGCGCTTACGCCGGCGGCGACCTGGCAACCTCGGAGGCGCTGCTGACGAAGGCCATCGCCGAGGGGGGCACGGCCGAGGCCTACATGCTGCGCGGCTGCGTGCGGTACACGCGGGCCATGCTCTCGCGCACGCCCGACGCGCTGCTGCCCGCCGCTGCCGCCGACTTCCGGGCCGCGCTGTCCATGAAGGCCCCCGTGGGCCTCAGCGACGGCGCGTTCTCGCCCAAGCTCGTGGCATTCTTCGAGAAGGTGCGAAAGGGGATGTAGCCATGCGCCGATTCGTCATCGTCATCGCGCTCTTCGCCGCCGGCTGCCTCAAGGTCGAGCAGTGCCCGTCGCTGCTGCCGGTCGAGGGCGAGCAGGTCTCGCTCGTCACGACGCCGGCCGGGAAGACGGGCTGCCGCTGCGTCGCGGATGACGTTCCCGTCGTCGTGCAGCCCGAGCGCGACGGCCTCTTCGGCTGGAAGCGCGGCCAGATCTGGGTCGACGGCACGCCCGTCAGCGAGGCCGACGTCCGGACGAAGCTGGTGGAGGCGAAGACCGAGCACCGCGTGAATCGCGCCATCGACCGGGCCAAGGCGCTCCGGAAGGGGTTGCTGGACGCGATCCGGAAGTAGTTGTTGGTTCTTGGTTCTTAGTTGTTAGTTTGGCGTTGTTGTCGACGCACAAACTAAGAACCAAGAACCGAGAACTAACAACTAAGAACCCGCTTTACTTTCTGATCAAAAGTAAAGTAACGTCGGCCGCATGATCGAAGCGAAGCTCTCCAGTAAGAATCAAATCGTGGTGCCGCGCGAGGCGCGGGAGGCGTTGAGGGCAAAACCAGGCGACCGGCTCCTCGTCGTGGTGCGCGGAGAAACGGTCCTTCTGCTGAAACAGCCGGCGAATTATGCCAAGGCCATTCGCGGGCTTGCCCCCAGGCAATACCCGAAGAACCATCTCAAGAGGGAGCGCCGCTCCTGGCGTTAGCTCGCCGCTCGAACAGACTCGAAGCGTTCCTTTCGAAACACCGAAGAATCGGCATCGATACGGCTATTTTTATCTATCAGGTCGAGGAGAACGCGCAGTACATCGATCTGACTCAGCGGATCTTCGAATGGTTGGCGGGTCGCCAAGCAACGGCCGTGACATCGACGATCACGATGCTCGAATTGCTCGTTCACCCATATCGCCGTGACGATGCTGAATTGGCCGACCGCTTCTTTGCTCTTCTATCGACGTACCCGCATCTCGAATGGCTGCCTCTCACGCTCACGATCGCTGACCGCGCCGCGCGCCTTCGGGCCGAGCACAATTTGCGGACTCCGGACGCCGTTCAAGCGGCGTCAGCGCTGGCCGGTCAGGCAACGGGGTTCATGACCAACGATCCTGTCTTTCGAAGAATCGGAGCGTTCGAAGTTTTGATTCTCGATGAGCTCGGCGGAGGAGTGATCCGGAAGTAGTCGTTGGTTCTTAGTTCTTAGTTCTTAGTTGTTAGTTTGGCGTTGTTGTCGACGCACAAACTAAGAACTAAGAACTAAGAACGAACAACTAAGACCCCTCAACCGCCGGAATCAGCACGTGCACCGTCGTGCCCATGCCGACGATGCTCTCGATGTAGATCTCGCCGTCGTGCTGGTGGACGATCTGCTGGGCCACGGCCAGGCCGAGGCCGGCGCCGTTCGCGCGCGTCGTGAAGAGCGGCTCGAAGACGAGCGGGAGGTGCTCGATGGGGATGCCCGTGCCGGTGTCGCGCAGGGCGAAGTGGACGAACGTCATCGGCTTGTCGGGAAGCGGCCGCTGTTCGCGCCAGGCCGAGATCGTCAGCGCGCCGCCGTAGGGCATGGCGTCGCGGGCGTTGTGGGCGATGTTGGCGAAGGCCTGGCGGAGCTGCTTGGCGTCGGCGACCATCTTCAGCTCCGCGGTCGTCTCCACGCGCACGATCACGCGCGGCCCGGCCTGGTGCAGCAGCTCGCCTTCCGTGGCGCGCAGCCACTCGGCGACGTTGACCACCGTCAGCGTCGGCGCGGGCATGCGCGTGAACTTGGCGATCTCCTGGGCGATCTTGCGGCCTCGGCTGACGGCGTCGGTGATCTGCGCGGCCGCGGCGCGGACCTTCATGTCCGTCACGGCCCGGCCGATGATGTCGGCGTACGGCTGCATGCCGGTGAAGAGGTTGTTGAACTCGTGCGCGGCCGCGGCGGCCAGGCGCTCCAGCGCCGAGACCGTGGCCCGGGCGTGCTGGAGCTGCGACTCGCGGTAGTGGAGCTGCTCTTCGACCGAGCGCTGCGCCGTCACGTCCACCACCGAAGCGCGCAAGCCGCGGTACTCGCCCTCGCGGTTCACGATGCGCCGCGTCTCGACCTCGGCCCAGAACGAGCTGCCGTCCTTGCGCAGCAGTCGCCGCTCGCCGTGCTCGCCGCTCTCGGCGTTGCCGACGAAGAACTGCGACATCGGCTGGCCGATCATCTCCTCGATCGAGTAGCCGAGCATCGTGGCCAGGCGCTGGTTGACGAACGTCGTCTCCTCGCGGTCGTTGAGCACCCAGACGCCTTCCTGGGCCGTCTCCACGATCTCGCGGTAGACGTGCTCGTAGTCGGTCGTCCGGCGGCCCGGCTCAGCGGTCCGGCGTTCTTCGAGAGGCTCGTCGTCCCCATCGTGCGCGTGCTTCACGGCAATCGCAGACACTCTTTAGAAGCATATGCGGAGAGACGTTTGTGTGCAATAGCGCCCCTCGTCCCGTCCCTCTCCCCGCACGCGGGGAGAGGGTGGGAGGAACGAAATCAGGCCGCGCTGTGGATGCGCATGCCGTAAAACGAGCGGTAGACGAAGACGACAGCCACGAGGAAGAACACCAGCGCCAAGGCTCGGGTGAGCGTCCCTTGGCCGCTGCGGGTGAGCTGCACGGCCAGCTCGACCGCCAGGAGGCCGAAGAGCGTCGTGAACTTGATGATGGGGTTCATGGCCACCGAGGAGGTGTCCTTGAACGGATCGCCGACCGTGTCCCCGACGACCGTGGCCGCGTGCAGCGGCGTCCCCTTCTCCTTCAGCTCCACCTCCACGATCTTCTTGGCGTTGTCCCAGGCCCCGCCGGCGTTGGCCATGAAGATGGCCTGGTAGAGGCCGAAGAGGGCGATGGAGATCAGGTAGCCGATGAAGAAGAACGGCTCGAAGCAGGCGAAGCCGAGGGTGAAGAAGAAGACGCCGAGGAAGATGTTGAACATCCCTTTCTGCGCGTACCGCGTGCAGATGGCCACGACCTTCTTGGAGTCCTCGACCGACGCCTTCTCGGCGCCGGCGTCGAGGTTGATGTTGGCCTTGATGAACTCGACCGCGCGGTAAGCGCCGGTCGACACGGCCTGCGTGGCCGCGCCGGTGAACCAGTAGATCACCGCGCCGCCGATGACGAGGCCGAGGAGGAACTGCGGGTGCATCAGGGAGAGCTTGTCCATGTCGACCGTGAGGCCGCTGGTGAGCATGACGATGATGGAGAAGATCATCGTCGTGGCCCCGACGACGGCCGTGCCGATGAGCACCGGCTTGGCCGTGGCCTTGAACGTGTTGCCGGCGCCGTCGTTGGCTTCGAGGAAGTCCTTGGCGCCTTCGAATGACGGACGGAAGCCGAAGTCGCGCTGGATTTCCGCCTCGATGTCGGGGATGGTTTCGATCGTGGAGAGCTCGAAGACCGACTGGGCGTTGTCGGTGACGGGGCCGTAGGAGTCGACGGCGATCGTCACCGGGCCCATGCCCAGGAAGCCGAAGGCGACCAGGCCGAAGGCGAAGATGGCCGGGGCGATCATGATGGCGTTCGCGCCGACGGGGAACTGGCTGCTGATCCACGCGGCGATGCCCATCAGGATCGTGATGGTGATGCCCATCCAGAAGGCGCTGTAGTTGCCGGCGATGAAGCCGGAGAGGATGTTCAGCGACGCGCCGCCCTCGCGCGAGGCGATGACGACTTCCTTGACGTGGCGCGATTCCGTGGAGGTGAAGACCTTCACGAGCTCGGGGATGATGGCGCCGGCGAGCGTGCCGCAGGTAATGATCGTGGAGAGCTTCCACCACATGGTCGTGTCGCCGCCGAGGGTGGGGATGAGGAATTTCGAAACGACGTAGGTGAGGATGATGGAGATCACCGAGGTGAGCCAGACCAGCGTCGTCAGCGGAGTCTCGAAGTTGAAGCGGTCGGCGTTGCGGAAGCGCGCCGAGGCGATGGCGCCGTTGATCCAATACGAGACGGCGGCGGTGAAAATCATGATCACGCGCATGACGAAGATCCAGACCAGGAGCTGCGTCTGCGCCATCGGCGTGGTCACGGCCAGAAGGATGAAGGTGATGAGGGCCACGCCGGTGACGCCGTAGGTCTCGAAGCCGTCGGCGGTGGGGCCGACGGAGTCGCCGGCGTTGTCGCCGGTGCAGTCGGCGATGACGCCGGGGTTGCGGGCGTCATCCTCTTTGATGTTGAAGACGATCTTCATCAGGTCCGAGCCGATGTCGGCGATCTTGGTGAAGATGCCGCCGGCGATGCGCAGCGCGGCCGCGCCGAGGGACTCGCCGATGGCGAAGCCGATGAAGCACGGCCCGGCGTAGTCGCGGGGCACGAAGAGGAGGATGCAGAGCATGATCACGAGCTCGACGGAGATCAGGAGCATGCCGATGGACATGCCGGCCTTGAGCGGGATCTCGTAAGTGGGGAAGGGCTTTCCGCCGAGGGAGGCGAAGGCGGAGCGGGAGTTGGCGAAGGTGTTGACGCGGATGCCGAACCAGGCCACGCCATACGAGCCGAGGATGCCGACGATGGAGAAGAGGGTGATGATGATGACGCGCTTGGCCTCGTAGTGCATCAGCGCGCCGAAGTAGACGACCATGATGGTGGCGATGAAGAGCCACAGCACGGCGATGAATTTGCCCTGCGTGGTGAGGTAGGTCTTGCAGGTCTCGTAGATCAGCTCCGAGATCTCCCGCATGGAGCGGTGCACGGGAAGGTTCTTGAGCTGGATGTAGATGACCAGGCCGAAGAGTAGGCCGAGGAAGCAAACCAGGAGACCCCAGACCAGGAGCTTCTGCCCGGTGATGGCGCCGTTGAGAAAGGAGACGGCGCCGAGGTCGGGCAGGACGAGGTTGGCTTCGCTCCGGGCCTCGGTGGCCGCGGCGTTGTGCGATTCCTGCGGGGCGATGGCCGGGTTGGCCGAGGGGCTCGAAACGGTGGGAACGCTCTGCGCGTGGGCCGCGGCGACGCAGGCCAAAAGCATCGCCAGGACGAGCACACGCATAGTCCATGACTTCATACAAAACCTCCGAGAGTTTTTCACGGCGAGATGGCGCCCTACGGACAGCGGACGCGTGTTCGGGCGGCGGATTGTAACAGAACCGCCAACCACAGCCGTTGCCCCTCCGTCACGCTTCGCGATTGAGCGCGACGGCCTCGCGGATGAGCGTCTTCAGCGCGGCCTCGTCGATCTCGTCGTTCTCGCGGATGTCGATGGCGCGCCTGACATTTCCGGTCAGGCTCGAATTGAACAGGCCGGACTTCAGCGACGCCCCTTTCGGGAACGTCAGCTTGACCACGCTCTTGTACGTCTCTCCGGTGCAGACGAGGCCATCATGCGACCAGACCGGCGTGCCCCACTTCCACTCTTCGACGATCTCCGGGTCCGCTTCCCTGATCAGGCGGCGAACCTTCGCGAGCGTCTTGCCGCGCCAGTCGTCCAGCTCTTTGATCCGCTGATCGATCAGCGCGGACGCGGGCTTCATCGCGTTGGCGCCGCCGGCGCCGTGATCCGGATTTCCACCCGCCGGTTCAGCTGCCGCCCCTCGGGGGTCTCGTTCGAGGCCTTCGGTTGCATCTCGCCGTAGCCGATCGAGCTGATGCGCGTGCCGGCCACGCCCTGGTCGACGAGGTAGTTGCGCACGCTGTCGGCGCGGCGCTCGGAGAGGAGCTGGTTGGCCTCGTGGGAGCCGACGCCGTCGGTGTGGCCCTCCACGCTGATGTGCTCCTCGGTGTAGCGGCGGAAGTTGTCGGCGAGCTGCTGCAGCGTCGTCTTCGACTCCTGGCGCAGCGCGTAGGAGTTGAAGTCGAAGAGGATGTCGTTCGTCAGGTTGACGGCGATCTCGTTCGGGGCGGGACGGGTCACTTCGACGCCGGGGATCTGCTGCAGCTCTTTCTGCTGCTGATCCATGCGGTGGCCTTCGTTCGCGCCGATGCCGGCACCGAGGGCTGCGCCGACGACCGCGCCGGTACGCGGGTTCCCGAACTGATTGCCGATGATCGCGCCGGCCACCGCGCCGACGGCGGCGCCGATGCCCGCGCCCTGCTTGGCCTTGGCGTTGGGATCGTCGGGATCCGTGGTCGAGGCGCAGGCGGCGGCGAAAATCGTGGCGAAGAGAAGGATGGACGTCTTGCGGATCATGGGGAAAAGAATACGTCATCCTGAGCCGCGGAGACGGTGAAGGATCTCAGACTTTCACAGCCCGAGATCCTTCGCTGCGCTCAGGATGACGGCGCGTTACGAATTCGCGCGGATGTGGAGCTCGACGCGGCGGTTGAGCTGGCGTCCGTTCGCGGTGCTGTTCGTCGCCCGCGGCTGGGACTTGCCGTAGCCGACGGCGTCGATGCGCGAGCCGTTCACGCCGAGGGACTCGAGGTAGCTGGCCACGGAATCGGCGCGGCGTTCCGAGAGCCGCTGGTTGTACGCCGCCGTGCCGATCGAGTCGGTGTGACCCGCGACCTCGATCGTCGTGTTCGGGTACTTCTCGAAGACATTGGCCATCTCACGCAGCGACGAGCGCGACGCCGATCGCAGCGCAGACGAGTTGAAGTCGAAGAGGACCTCGTTGCGGACCGTGACGTTCAACTCGCCGGGCGAGGTACGCGTCACGCTGACGCCCTGGATCTGGCGCAGGTCCCTCTCCTGCTTGTCCATCATCGCGCCGATGATTGCGCCGGCCGCGCCGCCGGCGAGCACGCCGACCGTCGCGCCACGCTTGGCGCTGTGGTGCCCTCGGTTGTTTCCGATGACCGCGCCCGCGATCGCGCCGGCCACGGCGCCGATGGCGGCACCCTTCTTCGTCTTCTCGTGCTCATCGACCTGCGCGAATGCGGTGCCCGCAACGAGCAGCACGGTCAAGAGCGATGCGATCTGCCTTTTCATCTTTCAGCCTCCTGGATTCTGGGGTCTTCTCACGCAACGGCCTTGCCATATAGCAAATAAGTATGGCAAACCGTGGTATCCTAACGTCCGATGGCGGCCCAGCAATTCATGCGCCAGGTTCTTCGTAACATGCTGCAATACGGAGACTTGCCGTTTCGCGATTTCGTCGAAGTCGCGCTCTACCATCCCGAGCACGGCTACTACCGGCGAGGGCCATCGCCCGTCGGCAAAGAGGGCGATTTCGTCACCGGACCCTCGCTGAGCCCGGCATTTTCGTTCGCAATTGGAAAGCTCATCCGCGAATTTGTGCGCCTCTACACCGACGGGTTGTCCACCATCGTGGACGTCGGCAGCGGCTCCGGCGAGCTCGTCCGCGCGCTGCAGGGGATCGAGGGGGCGCAAGTTTTTGGCGTCGAGCGCACCGTCGGCTCGATCTTCGACCTCCCGCGGAACGCCGCGCAGCTCGTGATCTCCAACGAGCTCTTCGATGCCCAGCCGTTCGCGCGCCTCGTCCAGCGCGGCGACGAGCTGCACGAGCTGACCGTCACCGAGGACTTCGAATGGAGCGAGCGCGAGGCCGACCCGCGCTACGTCGCGTACTTCGCCGAACGCGGCATCGAGCTCGAGGACGGCCAGTTCGCCGACGTCTCGCTCGAGTGGGAGGCGCTGTACGCCGACCTCTGCCGCTTCGTCGAGCGCGGCCTCATCCTTACCTTTGATTATGGTTACGCCGAGGATCGGCTCTTCCGCTCGCGCGTGCGGCGCTACGGGACGGCCGCGGCGTATCGCGGGCATCGCGTCTCGCGCGACCTCCTCGCCGATCCGGGCGAGCAGGACCTCACCGCGCACATCAACTTCACCGATCTCCAGCGCACCGGCGAGCGCCTCGGCTTCACGACGCTCGCCTTCACGCGCCAGGCGCAGTTCCTCCTCGGCCTCGGCATCACCGAGCACGAGCTCTTCCGCCCCGTGCAGGAGCTGGAGAGCGCGTCGATCGAGTTGATGGAGGCGCGCGACGAGGCTCGGCGGCTGGTGTTGCCGGACGGGATCGGCGAAGACATCCGCGTCCTCTTGCAGGCGAAGGACATTCCGCTACAATGGCGCCCGGTTTTTTTAGCACAAGATGGCTAACTACACGGTGTTGCTGGTCGCGGCGCTCATCGTGATCTCCGTACCGGTCCTGACGCTCTTCATCCTCGCTCCCCTCGTTCGGGCATCGCGCGCGAACAAGGTGAAGCTGGAACCGTACGAGTGCGGCGTACCGGCGAGCTCGCTGGCGTTCGACCATCGGTTCTCGGTGCGGTACTTCCTCATCGCGGTGCTCTTCATCATCTTCGATGTCGAGACGGTCTTCCTCTTCCCCTGGGCGATCCGTTTCAAGGCCTTAGGCTGGTTCGGGGCCGTGGAGATGGCGATCTTCCTCGCGATCCTGCTGGTCGGGTACTTCTACGCTTGGAAGAGGAAGGTCCTCTCATGGGTCTGATCGAGAATCGGTTCGATCCGAATCTCCTTACCACGACCGTCGACAAGATTTTCAATTGGGCCCGCAAGTCGAGCTTGTGGCCGATGCAGTTCGGCCTGGCCTGTTGCGCCATCGAGATGATGGCCGTGCTCGATCCGCGGC
>JBKOUP010000119.1:0-18396 GCA_046723495.1 Acidobacteriota bacterium | reverse complement strand
GCGTAAACTACCGCCGATGAAACGCCTCGGCACAGTGCTGGCCCTTCTCTTCATTGCCGGAACGGCTCTCGCGCAATCGGCGGAATACGCCCGCGGAGGCGGCGACGAGATCGCCCTGCCGTTCAAGAAGCCGAGCGCGTTCTCCGGCTCGCTCAACTTCAGCACGTCGAACGGCGCCGCCGCGTCGAAGGGACTCGGCGTTGCCCTCGGTGGCGCGCTGCTCGCCGATCGCCTCTGGTTCTTCGGCACGATGCAGCGCGACGAAAGCCGCCGCCCGTTCGTTCAGGCGTTCCCGCAGTTGGCCGTACCGAAAGCGGCCGCGACCGGCAAGGCCGAGCCGGTGCTGGTCATGTTCCGCGGCGGCGTGACCGGAATTGTGAGACCATCCGCGACTTATGGCCTTTTCGAACTTCGGACTTCACCCTGACCTATTGCGCGGTATCAAGGAGCTTGGCTTCACCCGCCCGACGCCCATTCAGACCGACGCCATCCCGCCGGCGATCGCCGGAAAAGACGTTCTTGCCGCGGCGCAGACCGGCAGCGGCAAGACGGCCGCGTTTCTCCTGCCCATCCTCCAGCGCCTTCTCGGCAAGAAGCGCGGCATGACCCGGGCGCTCATCCTGACCCCGACACGCGAGCTGGCCGCGCAGATCGACGAGCACCTGCGCGACCTCTCCGTGCACACGCCCATCTCCGGCGCGGCCGTGTACGGCGGCGTGTCGATGGGACCGCAGGAGCACGCCTTCCGCACCGGCGTCGACGTCCTCGTGGCCACGCCCGGCCGGCTGCTCGATCACTTCCAGCATCCGTACGCGCGCCTCGGGGGGCTGGAGATCCTCGTCCTCGACGAGGCCGACCGCATGCTGGACATGGGCTTCCTTCCCGACATCCGCCGCGTGCTGCGGCACCTGCCGGCGAAGCGGCAGACGCTTTTCTTTTCCGCGACGATGCCGGCGCCGATCGTCGAGCTCTCGCGGGAGATGCTCAAGCACCCGGTCATGATCTCGATCGAGCGCAAGGCGGCGCCGGCCGCGGGCATCGCCCAGTCGGTCTTCGCGGTGCCGCAGGAGCTGAAGCTGCCGCTGCTCGACACGCTGATCCGGCGCGGCGAGATTCAGAACGCCATCGTCTTCACGCGCACGAAGCACCGCGCCAACCGCGTCTTCGAGCAGTTGGAGCGGCGGCGGGTGAAGGTGGCGCGCATTCACGGCAACCGCAGCCAGATGCAGCGCACCGAGGCGCTGACGGGGTTCAAGTCGGGGAAGTATCGGATCCTCGTGGCCACCGACATCGCCGCGCGCGGCATCGACGTCGAGGCCCTCTCGCACGTGGTCAACTTCGACGTGCCCAACGTGCCGGACGACTACATCCACCGCGTCGGCCGTACGGCCCGCGCGGAGCTGACCGGCGACGCCATCACGTTCGTCTCGCCGGACGAGGAGGCTGACCTCCGCGCCATCGAGCGCGCCATCGGGAAGCGATTGCCGCGCGTGACCGTGCCCGACTTCGATTACGCCCACCGGCCGGCGGAACGGCTGGAGATCCCGATTCACGAGCGCATCGCCGCGATCCGGGCGAAGAAGGCCGAGGATCGCGCCCGCTCGAAGGCCAAGGCCGAGCGGCGCACCGCCGCGGAGACGACCCGTTCCGCGCAGCCTCGCCGTTCCGCCGGACCGCCGCATCACAGCCGCGCCACGCCCGCGGCGCCGGCGCGGCCCAGCCAGCGCGGTCGGCGCGGACGCAACCGTCCGTAGCTACAGCGTCCGACCGGTAAACGCGGGACTTGTGGCGGGCGATTTACCGTGGTAATGCTTCGGCATGGCGCTACCGCAATCCAAAGTCACGTCCCAAGGTCAGATCTCCGTTCCCGCGGAAATTCGGCGCAAGCTTGGGATCGGCCCCGGCTCAGTGCTCGAATGGGAAGACCAGGGGGATCAAGTCGTCGTGAAACGAGCAGGTCTCTACTCGTCAGAAGACATTCATCGGGCGGTCTTTGTGCAGGTACCGAGGCACAGAACCGCTGACGAGTTGAAGCGGGGTATCGCTGAGCACATGCGTAAGAAGCATGCGCGCCGTTGATTACAAATGTCCTCGTTCAGCTGATCACGCGCGACGATTCACGGCAGCTTGCCGTAGCAGAGGCCTACATCGCGAAGGGCGCGTGGGGTTCAACTCTTGTTCTCGCGGAAACATCATGGGTTCTCGCATCGCTGCCTTGGAACAATTCAGAGTCGCAACGGCTCCGGGATTCACCGACTGTCTTGTATTGGAGACCGCGCGAAAAGCCGGTCATCCGCCGCTCGGAACATTTGATAAACAACTCGCCAAAGTCAATGGGGCAGAGCGCCTATAGAGCTGTCGCGCTACAGCGTCACCACTTCCAAATTCTCGATCTCCTGTTCCAGGAACTCCGCGGCGATCCTGCGAAACCGCTCCTCGGCGTCGGTGACGAGGAACGTGTGCGCCGCCTCGCCGTTCGGTGCCGGCGATGCCAGCTCCCGCACCGCCCGCGCCGTCGTCTCCGCGCTGTCGACGATCTCGACGGCGTCGCCGGCCACCTTCTCGATCGTGCCGCGCAGGATGGGGTAATGCGTGCAGCCGAGGACCAGCGTGTCGATGCCGGCGTCGATCAGCGGCTCGAGGTAGATCTCCGCGACCTCGCGCGCCACGTGCGTGTTCGCCCACCCCTCCTCGGCCAGCGGCACGAACAGCGGCGCCGCGGACTCCGTCACGTGAACGGACGGCGCAATCGCCCGGATCGCGTTCGTGTACGCGCGCGAGCGCACCGTCCCCTCCGTGGCGATCACGCCGACGTGGCCGCGCGTCCGCTCCACCGCCGCGCGCGCGCCCGGCTCGATCACGCCGACGACCGGGATCGACAGCCGCTCCTTCAGCGCCGGCAGCGCCGCCGCGGTGGCGGTGTTGCAGGCCACGACGAGCATGCCGATGCCGCGGCCGAGGAGATGGTTCGCCGCTTCGAGCGAATAGCGGATCACCACTTGCGCCGACTTCGTCCCGTACGGCACGCGCGCGGAGTCGCCGAGGTAGATCAGCGGATGCTGCGGCAGCGCGCGGGCGACTTCGCGGAAGACCGTCAGGCCGCCGACGCCGGAGTCGAAGATGCCGATAGGATCACTCTTCGACAACGGGCGCCCCGCCACCCTCGCGTTTGATGTTGTACTGCTCGATCTTCTTGTAGAGATTCGAGCGCGGCGTGTCGATGGCCTCGGCCGTCTTCGACACGTTCCAGCCGTGCTCGCGCAGCTTGGCGACGATGAAGGCCTTCTCGGCCTCGTCCTTGAACTCCTGCAGCGTGGAGAGGCGCATGGCCGAGGCGATGATCTCCGTCGCGGCGCGGAAGAACTCGGCGGGAAGATCGGCGATGTCGAGCGTGTCCGACGGAATCATGATCACCAGGCGCTCGATCATGTTCCGCAGCTCGCGCACGTTGCCGCGCCAGGCCGCGTCCTGCAGGGCCTTGAGCGCCGCCGGCGTGAACTTCTTCTCGTGTTTGTTGTACTCCTGCGAGAGAACCTTCGCGAAGTGCTGGGCGAGGAGCGGGACGTCTTCTTTCCGCTCGCGCAGCGGCGGCGTGCGGATGGGGATGACGTTGAGGCGATAGAAGAGATCCTCGCGAAAGCGCCCGGCCCGGATCTCCTCGGTCAGCTCCTTGTTCGTGGCGGCGATGACGCGGACGTCGACCTTCACCACCGTCGCCGCGCCGACCGGCTCGACTTCCCCCTCCTGCAGGACGCGCAACACTTTCGCCTGCGTCCGCAGCGACATGTCCCCGATCTCGTCGAGGAAGATCGTGCCGCCGTCCGCCGCGACGAACTTCCCGGTCTGCTTGCGCACCGCGCCGGTGAACGATCCCTTCTCGTGCCCGAAGAGCTCCGACTCGATGAGCTCCTCGGGGATGGCCGCGCAGTTGACCTGCACGAACGGCGCGTTCGCGCGCGAGCTGCGGCGGTGGATCTCGCGGGCCACGAGCTCCTTTCCCGTGCCGGACTCCCCTTCGATCAGCACGGTCGCCTTCGTCGGCGCGGCCAGCTCGATCTGCCCGCGCAGGGCCTTCATCGCCGGCGACTCGCCGACGATCTGGTAGTCGCGCTCGACGCGGTCGCGCAACTCGATGTTCTCTTCCTCGAGCTTCTGCTGGCGCACGGCGTTGCGCACGGCCAGCAACAGCTTGTCGCGGTTCAGCGGCTTCTCCAGGAAGTCGAACGCGCCGCGCTTCGTGCACTCGACGGCGGTGGTGATGTCGGCGTGGCCGGAGACCATGATGACGGGCGTGGGCACGCGCTGAGCCTTGAGGTTCTCGAGGACTTCGATGCCGTCGAGCACCGGCATCTTGATGTCGAGGAGGATGGCGTCGTACGGCGTGCGCGTGGCCTTGTCGAGGCCGTCCTGGCCGGAGCGGGCCTCGTCGACGCGGTAGCCCTCGTACTCGAGGGTCATGCGGATGGCCTCGCGGATCGCGGTCTCGTCGTCAACGACCAGAATTCGAAACGGCATTGCAGTCCGCCTTGTGCACGAGTCCGGCCAATGGTATCCGAGGTATCCTCGGCCACGTGCGCTTCGACGAGGTGCTGCGGACGTTCGCTGAGCTCTTCGACAGGGAGGGAGTGCGTTGGGCGGTGGCGGGAGGATTGGCGATGGGTGCGTGGGGACACGCGCGAGGCACGCACGACATTGATTTCCTCGTCTCGGGCGAGGACCGCCAACGCGTCATCGCCTTTGCTGAGTCGATCGGCTACGAGACTCTTTTCACTTCGGAAGGATTTTCGAACCACGTACACGGATCTGACGAGTTCGGGCGGATCGACATCCTCTATGCATACGGCGGCACGGCTGAGCAACTGCTCGGCGGAAGATCATGGCGCGAAGTCGCCGGCGTTTCGATTCCTGTTTTGAATCCTACGCATCTCGCGATGATGAAGATGCTCGCGATGAAGAGCCGGCCGATGCGGGTACTGGTCGACGGCGACGACGTCGCCTACCTTCTGACTTTGCCGGAGATGGACCGCAGGGCGCTGCGGGATTACTGTTCGCGTCATGGTCTGTTGGATCTGATCGATGCGATCGAACGAGCCGCCCGCCACTGAGCTGCCCGATTTCGAGCGCGACATGCCGCTCGATGAAGCAGCGCTCGCCGCGCTGGATCGTGCGCGCGAGCTTCCACCGCTGACGTTCGAGCAGTACCTTCAGTTCCTCAACGCATTGACAGCCGGAAAACAGCCGTCACGCGAGGTGAGCGGACCTCCTGAACCCTTCACCTTGTAGGCGCCCCGGCGAGGTTACAATCCCGCGCCTATGCAAGTCGTCATCAACCGCGATCCCAAGCTCTCGAAAATCGATCACCTCTTCGTCGTTCTCGCCGAGAACTCGCGGCCGGAGCTGCCGCTGACGTTCAAGGCGCTGCAGAAGCTCATCGGCGACTCCGGCTTCGTCGGACGCGCCGACGAGACCGTCACGACCCTCGCCGACGAGCCGCGCAAGATCACCCTCGTCGGCGCCGGCAAGGAAGAATCGCTGTCGATCCGCGGCGCGCGCGCGGCGCTCTACAAGATCGCCAAGATCGCCAAGGCCCAGCGCGACGGGGCGATCGCCGTCGTCGTCCCCTACGTCCTGCCGAAGCTCACCGCCGCGGAGACCACACGCCTCCTGGCCGTCGAGCTCTCCCAGGCCGACTACAAATACGACGCCTACATCACCGTCAAGAAAGACGACAAGGCGCCGAAGATCGAAGCGACGCTCGTGCCGCTCGACGGCCTCGACAGCCGCCGCTTCAAGCACATCGAGGCCGAGGCCAACGCCGTCGCCGGCGGCGTGCGCCTCGTGCGCGAGCTCGGCAACGCCCCGCCGAACCTCATGACCCCGACGAAGCTCGCCGAGCGCGCCGAGCAGGCCGCGAAGGCGATCGGCGTCAAATGCACCGTCTACGGGCGCAAAGAGATCGAGAAGATGAAGATGGGCGGCCTCCTGGCCGTCAACCGCGGCTCCGCCGAGGATCCGCGCTTCGTCGTCCTCGAGTACGCGCCGAAGAAAGCGAAGGCGCACGTCGCCCTCGTCGGCAAAGGGATCACCTTCGACTCCGGCGGCATCTCCATCAAGCCCGCCGAGAAAATGGAAGAGATGAAGTTCGACATGTGCGGAGCGGCCGCGGTGATCGGCACGATCCAGGCCGCGGCAGAGCTCGAGCTTCCCGTCCGGATCACCGGCGTCATCGCCTCGACCGACAACCTGCCCAGCGGCAGCGCCTACAAGCCGAGCGACATCATCACCACGTCGAGCGGCAAGACGGTCGAGGTCGTGAACACCGACGCCGAGGGGCGGATGATCTTGTCCGACGCGCTGCACTACGCGTCGCGGCAGAAGCCCGACCACATCATCGACTACGCCACGCTCACCGGCGCGTGCGTCGTCGCGCTCGGCAGCGAGGCCGCCGGGCTGTTCTCGAACAACGATGAGCTGGCTCGGAAGTTGATTGAGAGCGGAGAGCGCACCGGCGAGCGCCTCTGGCGGCTGCCCGAATGGGACGAGTACAAGGAACTGATCCGCAGCGAGTGGGCGGACATGAAAAACTCGGGCGGACGCTGGGGCGGCGCGATCACGGCCGCGGTCTTTTTGAAGGAGTTCGTCGATTGTCCATCGTGGGCGCATCTCGACATCGCCGGCACGGCGTACGCGGAGCACGAGACGGGGCGGGAGGCGCGCGGCGCGACCGGCGCGGGCGTGCGCGTGACCATCGCCTTCTTGGAATCGCTGTCGCGCTAGCGCTGGCGCTGGCCTGCGACGGGCGCCGCGCCGCGGTGGTGCGCATCACGCCGAAGCCGGCGCCGGCCGAGATCAGCTACACGTCGCTGGAGTCGCCGAGCCTGCAGTTTCTCCCGCGCCAGCAGGAGGCGCCGGGGTGGAAGCTCGACACGGACCCGAGCGTCGTGCCGAAGGAGCACATCGTCGAATACCTCGGCCCCGAGGGCCCGACCTTCGCCGCCTACCAGACCCTCGACGACACGGTCGGCAAGTACAGCGCCACCGACGGCAGCGGCTTCGCCACGGTGGAGATCTTCCGCTTCCCCGATTTCGTGAAGGCCTTCGGCGCGTACTCGCTGCAGAAGGAGGGAAACCTCCGCTATATCGAGATCCCCAACGAGTCGTTCGTGAAGCCGCATTCGGTGCACATCTGGCGCGGGCCGTTCTACGTGCGCATCATCGGCGAAGGTCCGCCGGAGAGCGTGACGAAGCTGGCCTCGTTCGTGGCCGACAAGATGCCGCCCGCGCCCGGCAAGCCGGCCATCTTCACGTTCCTGCCCGACAAAATGCGCCTGCCGAACAGCGAGCGCTACTCCGCCGAGAAAGGCTTCGGGCAGACGTTCCTCGGCAACTCGTTCCAGGCGCAGTTCAACGTCGACGGCGACGTCGTCGACGGCCTGGTGATCCCCGCCGCGAGCAAGCAGACGGCCGGGCAGATCCTGGCGCTGTACAAGGCCCTCTACGCGCGCAACGGCAAGCTGCTCGATCCGATCCCCAACCTCGGCGAGGACAATTTCACAGCCGAGGACCGCTACCTCGGCCGCGTGGTGGCCTTCCGCATCGACCGCTTCGTCGTGGCCTTCAACGGCTACAAGGACCGCCAGCACCTCGTCGACCTGGCCACGCAGGCGGACCAGAAGATCCTCGGCACGATCCGCAAGCAGCTCGTGACCGCGGAGAATGGACCGGAGCCGAGCAGGAATCAGCCGGCCGGACCGGCCTGGGCGCAGCGACGCCCATGAGGTTCTTAGGTTGTTAGGTTGTTAGGTTCTTAAGAACGTAAGAACTTAAGAACCTAACACCCTCATGGCACCACCAGCTCCGCACGCGCAAACCCCGCCGACTGCGTTCCGGCCACGTACAGGAGCGCTTTCACGACGTACTTCCCGGGCGGCAGCTTGATCCTCTCCCGCATCCCCGCCACGCCCGCCCGCGGCGCGCTCCCGGCGTCGAACGGCAGGCGTTTCGAGCGGAACAGTACCGTTCCGCCGTGGTCGTCGAACACGTAGAGCATCGCCTCGACGTACGGCTTCGCCGGGACCAGTTGCGCGACGACCTCGGCGGGGCGAAAGAGGACGTCGATCTCCTTCGGCGTCGCCTCCAGCCGCAGCGAGAGGCCGTTCTGGGGGATGTCGTTGACGACGATGTCGGCGAGCTGCAGCGAATCCATCTCGCGTTGCGGCGCGGGCTTGCCGAAGCCGGTGCGGTACGACACGCGCGCATCGTACGGCAGGCCGGCCACGCGCACGGCGATGTCCCCCGCGGCGTCGTCGTCGCGCCGGCGGAAGCCGAGGAGATACGACGCGTCGTGGCTGGCGGTGAGACGGGCCATCGCCGCGGCGAGGTCGTTCGTGTTGCGGATCGTCTCGCCGCCGGTCGGCTCGGAGATGCGCCGGAGCGACTCCGAGGCCTCGGCGCGGCGGTTGCCGACGACGTCGATCGAGTCGAGGAACGCGCCGGCGCCGCGGAAGGCCTCGACCATCTCGCGCAGGTACCGGTGCATCTGCGGATCTTCGTTGTAGCCGCGGCCGAGCTCGACGAAGAGAGTGGCGTCGAAGCCGGCGCTGAAGATGACGACGTGCTTCTGTCCCTCGAGCGCCGACAGCCGCGCGGCCACGGCGCGGAGTCCGGCGAGCTCGCGGTCGACATCGTCGCGCAGCATCTGACGCGAGAGCTGCTGGTTGACTTCGCTGCCCATGATGATCTCGTCGACGTACGGGTCGCCGGTACGGAAGCCGACGGCGAGCGGCACGCCCTGCGCGCGTCCCTCGATCTCCGCCCAACGCTTCCGCTGCTTCGGCGTCAAGCCGACGCCGAGCGGGTCCTTCGCGTCGTTGCTCGCCAGCGTGGCGATGGCGCGACGCACCGCGACGTAGTCGTTCATGAACGGGATGGCAAAGCGCACGCCGCCGCCGCGCGTGAGCGTCGCGACTGCGAAGTAGTCCGTTGCCGGATTCGAGCGCTGCACCGCCGCGTCCGCTGCGTGCTGCGCGCGCTCGATCAGCGCCGCCTTCGTGAATGTCAGGTCGAAGAGCAAAAGGTAGAGGCGGCGCTCGTGGAGCGACGGGGGGGCGGGCGCGGACGCAAGCGCGGGCGCGGGTTTGCGAAGATCGATCTCTTCGAAGTGATCGATCGCCCGCGGCTTTCCGTTTACCAGCAGCGTGAACGCGTCCTTCGCCAGTCCGCGGATCGGCGTCCCGCCGGCGGCGGTCACGTAGACCGGCACTTCGACGACCTCGACGGTGATGCTCTCGCTGACCTGGCCGAGGGCGGCGGTGGCGACGAGAAACAGCGCGGCGGCGACGCGCGTCATCACGGCGGCGAGGATACCGTGAGCTCCATGCTGCCGCTGCTAAGATCGCGTTACGTCATCAGTACTTCGCGGATTGCGCTCAGCGACGGACTGAAGAAATAGCCTCCACCCGTCGGGATCACCCACCCTCCGCGCCCATTCGTCGAAACCGTTGCCGGAGCGGCGTCGTCACCGAAAATCAGGCACTGCCGGCCGCGTTTCTCGCCTGGGCGGCCGTTCATGCCGACAATCATGTCGTCGCCGCCCGGCATGCGCGGCGGCTTCGCGTCTCCCATCCAAGTCCCGCGGAGCAACTCGTATTGGTCTTCGATGGACGTCTGGTAGGAGACGAAGAAGAGGCCGCGATTGCCCTTTTGCGGGTCGCGGGCAAAAGGATGGGGCAGCGGTTCGCCGAAGGGAGTCCCGCGCCGCAGGATACGAGCGCGATAGGTGGTGTTGTGTCCGCCCTGATCGTTGGCGAGATCGCGCGTGTTCACTTTGCGGATGTGCGCGGCGAGCGGACAGGTCAGGCCGAGGTTGTCCGTCTTCGCGTTCGGGTAGGGATCGCCCGGGTAGTGCGGAATGGGGATGAGCTTCGACGTGTGCGTGTCGACGCCGAAGAAGAAATGGTTGTTCGCGTACTGGTCCTGGCCGAATTGATCGTCATCGCCGGACTGAATGCGGCTGAACGGCGCACCGCTCTCCCACCGGCCGACGAGCATGGCGGCGAGTTTCTTGTCGGTGAGGTGCTTGAATCCTTTCGTTTTGGCGAGGCGTTTGGCCTGGTCGCGCATGAACGTCCAGAAGAGGCGCACGTCCTGACGAAAGCGGTTCATGACCAGGAACGAACCGTTCTTCGCCCAGGCCGGCTTCGCGGCTTTCACTGGGCCGGGCAGAAGCGGATCGGGACCGTTGGCCGGATATCCGAAGAGAAACTCGCCGGGCCAGACGAGGTCCTGTCCGGGCAATCCGTAGAGCAGCGCCTCCACGCCTTCGCTGGGATCGATGAAGCGCGGCGTGAGGTAGTCGCCCGGCGTGTTCGAGATCATTCCGCGCACGCCCGGCTGCGAGACGCCGTCGTCGAAGCCGAACATCTCGTGGCCGGGCAGATCGCTGCGCTTGCGGCCGGTTTCTTGCCACAGCAGCCTCAGACCGTTCTTCTTTGCCGATGCGCGCAATCGCGCCATCCGCTCGTTGATGAGGCGCTCGTCGTCGCCGCCGGTGAAGACGAGAATGTCGGCGGCGTTGCTCTCATGGCCGCCGAATTTCCATTTCTTCGGCGAGCCTTCGCCGGAGGTCGGTTCGCCGAGGAGCGCCGAGCGCCGGTAGAGATCCTGGCTGAAGGCCTCGTCGTCGAACTGCAGCGCCGACGCGCCGGCGAGCGCTCGAAGGGCGGCGAACGAAAAGGCCACGTTCGTGTTCGTGTCGATCAGGTGCTCCGGTTTGCGCTGTCCATGTCGCCGGCGCCGCGCCGAGAAGAGGCGCCGGAAGGCCAGGACCTCCTCGGCCGGCGAGAGGAACGGCAACAGATCGGCGAGCCACTTCTTGGCGCCGTTGACGTTCGTGATCTTGTAGGCGGCGAACGCGGTGGTGTCCTTGTTGAAGCCGGGGACGATGTTGCCCTGGATGTCGTCGAGATCGAGGACCGGCTCGGGCGGCGCGTCTGGATTGGGGGCCGCGCTGTGGCGCGCCAGCGCGGAGAATGCCGTCGGTTTGCGGAGGGTATCGAGCTCATCGGCCATGGCGTTCTCCTGTCAGCGCACCCGATGACGGGCGTGGTGGACTCGCGGTCTCCGCGGCCGTGCCGCAGCCATCAGCGCGGCGAAGGGCGCCGCCGCTGCGCGCCGGGCCTGCGGCGTTCCGCCTTGCGTGAACGCGGCGGCGAATCCGTCGGGACACGGCTCGTCGATGGCCACGGAACGCCCGAGCACGAAAGGATGGTCTTTGCCGATGCAGCACTTCGAGTCGATGGGAACGGGCGTGTTCGAAAAATGGCCGATGGCGCAGGCCTCGCCGACGAGTTTCACTTTGATGTGCTCGGCGATTTGTCCGCCGAAGCGGATCGGCCGCCCGCCGACGCGCAGATCGCTGACGCTGTATCGCACGCCCGCCGGCACCTCGAAGACGGCGCGCTCGATCATTCCCGCGCGGCCGCGCACGATGCGGAAGTAGTCTTCGGTGACCGGCTTCCCGTCGGGCGTTTCGAATCCGGCCAAGTCGATCGAATCCATGTACAGGCCGACCGGATTCTTGATCGTCACGAACGCGCCGAGGCGGGCGATGTCGTTGACCGAGGAGCCGATCGTCGGATCGCTGGTGCGGTTCGGTCCGCCGTACGCCGCCCCGCAAACGAGCGGCTCGGGCAGCGTCACCGGATTGCCGGCGGGATCGACGCGCAGAATCGTCGCGTCCGCGCCGAGCTTGATCTCCGCCGTGAGCGTGTTGTTCGGCTGTCCGAGATGCATGATGCCGTGCGTGGAGTTCCACTTGTTGTACGGGTTGTACGACCCGCGGCGATAGATGACCTGCTTGTTCCGCTGGTCATGGAAATCGAACGGGCATTCCAGATCCTCGAGATTCACGCGCGGATCGACGAGCGACCGGTAAAGATGGACGAGCAGGTCCTTGTCGCCCGGCATCTTGTATTTCGGATTTCCATCCATGTCCGGCAACTCGTCGCCGTGCAGCGCCATCCAGTATTCCGGCGGCTCGGAGGTGAACGTGACGCGGACGATGCGGCCCTGATCGTCGGTGGTGAGGCGCCATTCGCAATATTCGTCGAGCGGGCGGTAGAAGAGCTTCTCCCACTCCGGACCGGAGAAAAAACCGCCGTCGCCATCGGGATTCTGCGTGAGGGGATAGAGCTGATCGGCGATCTCGTAGGCCTTCGCGCCGTAGATCATCCGCAGCGTCTTCGGAAACGCGATCCAGACGACCTCCTGATCGAGCTTCGGCTCCGGCCGGGGATCGGTGACCTGGTTGTAGTACTGGCAGGGATCGCCTTCGTGGAGCACGGGCTTCTCGGAGTCGATGGCCTCGTCGAACCAGCCCGAGACGGCGTCGCTCCACGCCTGGAGCTGACCTTTGATGTGCGCGAAGTCGTCCATGAACGCCGGTGGATCGAATCGCCGCGGCGCTTCTTTCGCCTTCGCCATCGCCGGACTCCTTTCCTATGAGGAGTGACGGCAACGGGTTTTTCCCTACCGTCGCGTCACTCCACCGTGAGCTCCGTCCTGGCGAACCCCATCGCGTCGCCGAGGCGCACCAGCACCTTCGCCGTGTAGCGGCCGGGCGGCAGGTCGAACGTTTCGGCGAAGTGGATGGCGGCGTCGCGCGGCGCCTTCGAGGCGCGCTCGCTCTCGATGTCGATCGCCTTCACCTTCGTGGCCACCACGCGCGCGCCGGAGAAGACGTAGATCATCGCGTCGGCGCGGGCGTGGCGCTCGTCGATCTGCGCGAGCATCTCCCGCGCCGGGATCGATACCGAGATCGTGTTGCGATTCGCCGTGGCATGGACCGTGACGCCGTTCTGGGGAATGTCGTTGAGGAGGATGTCGGCGAGCTGCAGGCCGTTGTCCGCCGACGCTTTCGGCGCCATCGGCGAATACGACGGGCGATAGCGTACCGTCGGATTGCCGGCCACGCCGGTCAGGCGCACGCGGATGCTGTTCTCGCCGCGGCCGGTGTCGCGATTGTGAAAGCCGAGGACGTAGACGACGCGCTGGCTGTCGGTCAGCACTTCCAGCGCCTCGGCGAGATCGTTGCGATTGTCGACGACGGAGCCACCCGTGTCGCGCGTCAGCGCGTAGAGCGACTCGTTCTCGGCGACGGTCCAGGTGTGCCGCAGCCCGGCCGTGTCGACCGCGTCGAGGAAGACGCCCGCGTCCGCATATTTGCGGATCATGGCCCGCAGTTCCATCAATCCCTGGCCGTTCATCGCGTAGACCTGCGGCTTGTGCTCCCTGACGAAGCCGACTTCGACCGGCGCGTTCCGATGCATCGTCAGCGGCTCGACGCCGTGCAGGACGGTCGTGTCGTAACCGCCGGAGAGGAGCACGACGTGCTTCTGTCCTTCGATCGGCGCGAGGTTCTCGGCGAGCAGGCCGAGGGCGCCCATCTGGTCCTGCACCAGCCCGCGCTGCTGATCGGCGATGAGCTCCTCGGCCACGCGCGGCGTCTGCTCCACCGGCGGCAGCTGGTCGCGGTCGAAGGCTTTCTCGATCGCCTGCGCCTCGGCGGTGCCGATCTTCAGGCGCAGCGGATCGGCGTCCGAGGCCGGACGCAGCACGGAGACGGCGTGCGCGAGCGCGGCGCGGTCCCTGGTGAACGGCACGAGCACGTCGACGCCGCGCCGCGGCGAGTACGTGGCCACGGCGAAGACGTCGGCCGCGCCGGCGTGCGCGACGAGCACCTGCGCCGCCTGCTGCGCGCGGTAGACGCTCTTCGGCGAGGCGTAGTAGAGGTCGAAGAGGAGGACGTAGAGGCGCCGCTGCCGCGGATCGGCCGGCGCGGCGTTCGGCGCCGGCGTCGCCACGCGCGCGAAGTCGATGACGTCGAAGTAGTCGACCGGCTGCCGTTTGCCGTTGACGAAGAGCTCGAAGTTGTCGCGTGTCAATCCGGTCACGACGCCGCTTGCCGTCGAGACGTAGACCGGCACCTGCACGACTTCCACGGTCTGCACTTCGCGGTGGGCGGCAAATAGAGGGGCGGCGACGAGGAACAGGACCAGGAAACGGCGCATGGGTCATCCTCCTGCGCGCGGCGTCATGCGTTCGGCGTGCCCGGGATTTCGCGCGATTCGCGGGTCGCCGCGTCACCGGCGGCGGTCACTGCGACCTATGCGGGCGTCACCTTTCCCACAGTCCGCTCTTGCCGCCCGACTTCCGCATGAGCTGCAACGTTTCGATGACGATCCCCTTCTCGGCGCTCTTGCACATGTCGTAGATCGTCAGCGCGGCGACGGCGCACGCGGTCATGGCCTCCATCTCCACGCCGGTCTTGCCGTCGCAGCGGACGATGGCGTGGACTTCGACGGTGCCGGCGGCGGGATCGAGGTCGAAGGTGATGTCGACGGAGGTGATGTTCAGCGGATGCGCGAGCGGGATCAGCGACGGCGTCTGCTTCGCCGCCAGGACGCCGGCGACTTTGGCGGTGGCCAGGACGTCGCCCTTCGGCAGGGCACGCTCGATGAGGCGTTTCAGCGTCTCGGGCTTCATGCGCACCGTGGCCACGGCCACGGCCTCGCGCATCGTGCTGCGCTTGGCGCCGACGTCGACCATGGAGATGCCGCCGGTGTCGTCGAGATGGGAAAACTCGTTGCTCATGCGTACCTCATCGCGCTTTGCGTCATCCTGAGCCGCGCAGACGGCGAAGGATCTCCGGATGCAACGCCGTTGCATTTTGAGATGCTTCGGCGTCTTCGCGCCTCAGCATGACGTTGTTCGCGCTCTCCAGCTCCTCGGGGGTGTTGACGTTGAGCAGCGGCTCGCCGCCGAAGCGGGCGCGCAGTTCGTCTTCCTCGATGATCTCGGCGCCGCGGGCCAGGCCGCGCAGGTCGTAGCGGCGCTCGGCGATGCGCTCGGCCACGAGCGGCTCGACGTCGTAGGCATAGCCGGCGCAGAGCATCTGCAGCTTGCCGCTCCAGCGCGGCACGACGATCGACGACTTCGAGCGCGCCACGCGCCCGCGCAGGAAGCGCAGGACATCGGCGTCGATCAGCGGGTAGTCGACGGCGAGGACGAAGCAGGTGGCCTGCGCGTGGCGCAGCGCGGCGAGGAGGCCGAAGATCGCCGCCTCGTCGTCGTGCGGCTCTTCTTCGATCGTCTCGATCGCCAGCGCTCCGCCGCCGGGACGGCGCACGGCGACGACGCGGTCGAACACCGCGCGCGCCGCGCCGGCCGCGCGATCGAAGAACGTCGCACCGCCGAAGTCGATGTCGAGCTTCGAGCGGCCCATGCGCGACGAGCGTCCGCCCGCGAGGAGATAGCAGTTCACGGGCGTAGGCTACCATCGCGGCCATGGTGACGGTGGTGATCCCGACGCTGAACGAGGAGCTTCGCGTGGCCGCCGCCGTCCGCTCCGCGGTCGAGGCCGGCGCGGCCGAGGTCATCGTCGTCGACGGCGGGAGCAGCGACGCGACGGTCGCGCGGGCCCGCGACGCCGGCGCACGCGTGCTCGAAGGGGAGCGCATGCGCGCCAAGCAGCTCAACCTCGGCGCGGGCGCGGCCTCGGGCGACATGATCATTTTCCTGCACGCCGACACGCTCCTGCCGCGCGGCGCGGCCGAGGCCGTGGCGGCCAGCGGCGCGGAGTTCGGCGGCTTTCGCATCGCCTTCGCCGAGCGCTCCCTGCGCCTTCGCTGGACCGCGTTCGCGATCAACCTGCGCACGCGCATCGCCCGGCAGCCGTGGGGCGATCAGGCCCAGTTCGTCCGCCGCGCCAGCTTCGCCGCCTTCCGCGAGATCCCCATCATGGAGGACTACGACCTGGCCCGGCGGATGAAGCGCGGCGTCATCCTTCCGCTGACCGTCGTCACCTCGGGCCGTCGCTTTCTCGAGAAAGGGCTGCTGCGCACGTCCGCGATCAATTGGCTGACGATCCTGCGCTTCCACCTCGGCGCCGACGCCGAGGAGCTGGCCCGCCGCTACCGCACGTAGTTGAGGATCGCGCTCATCTCGAAGCCCTGGCGCAGCAGCCGCGCGGCGATCTTCTTCGGATCACTCAGGCGCCGGGCCAGCTTCGCATACGCCGCCTGCAGCCGTTCCTCCTCGTCGCCGCCGTTCTCGCGGAGGGCACGCTCGGCCGCTTCTTCGGAAACGCCGGCCGCGCGCAGCTCGTTGCGGATGCGCAGCCGCCCGAGCCCCTTCTGCACGCGCGTGCGCACGTAGGCGCCGGCGTAGCGGTCGTCGTCGAGCCACTTCTCGTCGTGCAGGCGCGCCAGCGTGGCCGCGATCGTCTCGCCGTCGAAGCGCTTCGCCTCCAGTTTCCGCCGCAGCTCCGCCTCGGAATTGAATCGATAGCCGAGGATGCGCAGCGCGGAGACGTAGCAGTCGGCCATGTCAGTAGAAGGCGGTGCGGTACGACAGGCGCGAGCCGGCCGGCACGCCGTGGACGCGCAGCTCGATCTTCCCTTCGCGCACCGTCCGGCGGAAGGAGAGGACGTAAGCGACCTCCTGACGCGCGGTGAGGCGCTGCAGCGACTCGCCGAGATCGTTGTCGCTCGGGATGAGCATCCCGCCCGTGGCCTCGGCCATGCGGCGCAATCCGTCGTCGGCGCTGCGAGACCGCAGCGGCGCCGTGGAGACGCCGTGCAGCATGGCCCCGGCGCGGGCGAAGGCATCGGCCAGCTCGTCGAGATCGTTCCGCAGGCGCGCGTCGCCAGGCACGCCCTCGAACAACTGAGGCCGGAAGCCGCTGCTGAGGAGGATGACGTGCTTCTGTCCCTCCACGGCCGCCAGTGCCTGGGCGCCCGCGGCGAGGTCGTGTATCTCCATCTCCGCGAAGTGCCGGGCCGGCTCGGCCAGAGCGTCGGCATTCGCGTCGCCTCCGCTGAGCGCGCCGAGCATCTCGGGATGTAGGCCCTGCAGATGGCCGAGGTTGTCCGTGCCGGCGATCATCCGCTCCGCGCGCGTGGCGCGGACCGGCTCGAGCGTCTCGATGGCATGCCGGACGGCGGCACGATCGCCGAGGAACGATGGCGTGACGAGGCGCAGACCGTCGCGCATGTCGTACGTCGCCACGGCGAAGAGATCCGTCGCCGGCGCGCGCTCGATCATCGTCAGCGCGGCGCGCTGCACGGCGTTGCCGAGACGTCCCGCGTAGAACGAGTCGAAGACGAGAAGGTAGAGCCGCCGCTCGCGCTCGTTTTCCGCGGCGACCGTTGCCGCGGCCGGCGCCGGCGCTTTGCCGCCGTAGTCGATGACGTCGAAGTATTCGACCGGCTGCGGCTTCCCGTTGACGTAGAGCGAGAAGGCGTCCTTCGTCAGGCCGCGGATCGGCACGCCGTCCGGCCCGGTGACGTAGACCGGCACCTCGATCAGCTCGACGGTGATGCTCTCCTGCACCTGCGCCGGCGCCGCGGCGGCCACGAGGAGGAGAAGCGCGATGAGCCTCACAACGAGTTGCCGAAGTCGAACGGCGAGTCGTCGGAGAAGGGATCGGAGGTGTCGCTGGCCACGGAGAGCTTCTGCTCCATCTCCTCGCGCGACATGTCCGACGTCGACTGGATGCCCTGCAGCTTGAGACGGAACTCGTCGGGGTTCGAAGCCCGGCGCAGCGCTTCGTCGAGCGTGATCAAACCGTTCTTGTAGAGCATGTAGAGCGACTGGTCGAACGTCTGCATGCCGTACTGCGACGTCCCCTGGGCGATGGCGTCCTTGATCAGCTTCGTCTTTTCCTTGTTCTCGATGCAGTCGCGGATGTAGGCGGTGGAGATCAGCACCTCGCACGCGGGCACGCGGCCGAGGCCGTCAGCGCGCGGCAGCAGGCGCAGGGAAACGACCGCCTTCAGCACCGCCGCCAGCTGCAGGCGGATCTGCTTCTGCTGATGCGGCGGGAAGACGGAGATGATGCGGTTGATCGTCTCCGTGGCGTCCATCGTGTGCAGCGTGGAGAGCACGAGGTGCCCGGTCTCCGCGGCGGTGAGCGCGGTCTCGATGGTCTCGTAGTCGCGCATCTCGCCGACGAGGATGACGTCGGGGTCCTGGCGGAGGGCGCTGCGCAGGGCCTGCGAGAACGACTTCGTGTCGACCTCGATCTCGCGCTGGTTCACGATCGATTTCTTGTCGCGATGGAGGAACTCGATCGGGTCCTCGACGGTCATGATGTGCTCGGTGCGGTGGGCGTTGATGTAGTCGATCATCGCCGCCAGCGTGGTCGACTTGCCCGAGCCGGTCGTGCCGGTGCAGAGGATCAGGCCGCGGCGCTCGTCGGCGATCTTCTCCAGGACGATGGGGAGCATCAGCTCGCGGATGGAGAGGATCTTCACGGGGATGACGCGCAGGACCATGCCGACGGTGCCGCGCTGCTGGAAGATGTTGCAGCGGAAGCGGCCGAGGCCGGGCACGGAG
>JBKOUP010000279.1:0-7008 GCA_046723495.1 Acidobacteriota bacterium | reverse complement strand
TCCTCGACCTTTGCTCCCGCAAGCCGCGCAAGGAGAACTGCGACGTCTGCCTGCTCCGCGACGTCTGCCGCTTTCCGTTATAAAATTCGTTCAATCACCGTATGAGCGCAGCCCTGGCCGTGAATATCGCAGCCTGGATATGGGTCTTGGCCGGCCTGGCCATGGTCATCACCGGTCTCGTTGTCGTGTCCTTTAAAGAACTCGACGATATGACGCCGTCCTTGGCGCTTCTCGGCATTAACGTCACCGGCATCGGATCGCTGGTGCTTGCCCTGCAGATCGTCGGATTGCCGAACATGGCGCTTTGGGCCTGGCGCGTCGCCGGCGTCCTGTGTGTTCTCGTCTCGCTCTTTTCGGTTCGACGTCCTCGTCCCCCCGACGACTTAATCAGTGTCCGTCTCGCCGGCCTCGTGGTTCTGCTCATCATTGCCGGCGCATCGTTCTGGACCGAGTCCATTGCTCCGGCTCCAGTGAAATCGGCCGCGCCCGGGCCGACGAAGGTGATCTTCAACATCGACGGGGTCGCTCTCTGGCACGGTGTGGCGCTGGGCGTTCTCGGTCTCGGCACCGTCGTATTCCTGCTTCTCTTCGTGCGCATGGTCGAGCGCGGGATGAGTCTTCAGGTCGAGAGCAACTGGGGAGGCATCGGCGGAGGAATGGCCGGCTGGCGCGTGTCGCCTTCGCTGACCTATTTCGCGGCCGCGGCGATTTTCGGCGTGCTCTTCGCGATTTTCGTGTTCCAGTTGAAGAGCGACACGGCTGGGAAAAACCCGCCTCCTCCGGCAACGCCGACGGCGAAGCCGCCGAAATGAGTTCGCGGATAGGAATGCTGCGTGCCGATCAAGATCGTCGACATTCCGGAGCCGTTCACCGTTGCCTCGCAATCGAGCCCGGAGCGGCCGCCGCTCATCGAGTCCGACGCCTACCGCCAGCTCGTTCATGAGCTCCGGCGTTACTGCAACGGAGAGGTCGCCGGCCGCTCGTTCCTGATCGCCGGTCATCGCGGATCGGGCAAGACGACGCTGGTGTCGAGTGCCTTCGACGGACTTCTGCGGGAACTGCGCAAGCCGATGATGCTGCGGCCGCTGCCGGTGCTGCTGCAGGGGCCGACGCTCCTTCCGAGCTCCGCTGAGGATTTGCCCCTCAGCGTCGACGGCACCGGCAAGCCCGACCGGCAGTTGACGCAGATGGAGAACGTCCTCGTGCAGATCACGCTGGCTCTCCATCGCGCCGTGGCCAGGGAGATGGTCACGGCCTTCCGCGCCCACGTCTCGCGGCTGGCGACGTCGGCGGGCGTGAACGTCCGGGAGCTCCTGGAGCTCGCCGCGGAGTTGCAACTCGAGCTCGACGAGTACGCGGGTAAAGCCCGTCTGCGCGACATCTGGCGGCGGGCTGGAGCCCTCCGAGGCGGCGTTCTCTACGCGCTCACGTCCCAACCGCATTTTTTGCATGACGAGCTCCAGGGTGCTCCGCCTCGCTCGTTGGATCAGGGAAGTCGCGAGCTCGTCGGCCTCGCTTCCGTGTGCGATGCCTACCGGCGCATCTCGGGAAAGATCAGCCGCAAGGACGAGGTGAGCTCCAATGTCAGCAGCAAGGAAGAGCACAACCGTGAGCTCGATCTGAAAGGAAAAGAGCTGAGTGGGCCGCTCGTCGCGCTGCTCTTCGGCGCCGCGGTCGGCGCCGGTGCCTCGGCGAAGGTGTCGGTGAGCCGCAAACGCGAACGATCGGCCTCGCTGCAGGATCTTTTCATCCCCGATCTTTCCGTGGCCACGCTCGATCGCATCCTGCCGGTGCTGCTGATCCGCCTTCGCGACGCCGGCTTGGCTCCCATCTTCGTCGTCGATGAGCTCGACAAGGTGGAAGGGTTCTCGGTACGCATTCGGGACATGATCTGGCGCCTCAAGAAACTCGTCGCCGAGAATGCCTGCTTCTGTTTTCTCGCCGATCGCAACTACTTCGAGGAGATGTGCCAGCGCACGGCACAGACGCCGTACTCGATCGAGCACACCTTCTTCACCCATCAACTGTTCATCTCATTCCGGCACACCGACATGCGCGCGTACATCGAGCAGATCCTGGGCAGGTCGCTGTTCGAGAACACCGAGGAGCAGGCTGACCGCGCCGTGCTCCCATACGTCCTGATGCACGACGCGCAGATGCATCCCATCGATCTGCTGCGCCAGATCGCCCAGCTGCGCGACGCCGACGGCAACGTCATTCTCGGCCCTGGCCTCGTGCGCAGCAGGCCGCGCTATCAGCTCGAGCTGCTCATGCAACTGGGCATCGAGCTGCAACTGGAGAGCGAAGGAATGCAGGAGGAGCTCGACCGCCGGCCGGCCTTCCGCCGTCTCGCGCACGATGCGCTGTACTACATCTCGCGCCGCTGGGAGCAGGACGAGCCGACCCTGCAGCTCGGTGACGGCGGCCGTGAGCTCTTCGAGAAGTACCTCATCGACCGCATGGCTTTCGACGCTCCCCCGGCCGCCGCGCCGAAGCCCGCGGCCGACGCCGCGGCGGCTCCGCCCCCGCCGGCAGAGGACGGCGGCAAGCCGGCGTTCGTCAGCGCCGAAGACGTGAGTTTTCTGTGGAAGGCCGTGCAGGCGCTCGCCGAGTCGCTCGAAGATCCCGCCACGATCCTCGCCAAGTACGGGGAGCGGAAGATGAGTGAAGTCATCCTGTCGGCGGTGCGCGGCGCGATCGGCCGCGGACCATTGATCGAACGGGTCAGGAAGCCTCCGGGCGCGTATCGATGGCGATTTTGGCGGTCCGGCCGGCCCATCGAGGCCGCTCCGACGCGGCGGCAGGCGGCGGCGCCTTCGGTCTGGCAGACCGAGGCCGCCGCCATCAACCGCTTCGCCGACGCCTTGCGCAACGCCACGCAGGGAGGCATCGACCCGAGCACCCTGTCGACCGGGTTGGGCATTCTTCCCACCAGTCCGGCCTGGCCTCAGGTCAGCGCCGCGCTGTCGCGCCTCAGCAGCCTCTCCGACGATGCAAGGAAGACCTATCCGGAAAAGGACGACGACGAGCTGGTGGTCCACGCCTACGCGGAGCTGATGCGGGAAAATATCCGCGCTGTGGCGCTGAGCCTCTATTGCGGTCTGATCCTGACGAACTGGAGCAAGGCCGAGGGCGACGGCCGTCTGCGCGATGCGCTCGACCGGATGTCCCACGTCCTCGGATTGCACGAGCTCAACCCGACGAAGGTCGTCGAGGTGTTGGAGAGCCTTCGAAACGAGCTTGCCTCAGTCAAGGTCAGCGGATCGGCAATTGAGCCGCTTCCGACAAATGACGCCGGACTCAATAATTGGATCGACTGGATCGGCAGCCTCGCCGATTGGCAGCCGAAGCTAGTCGAGCTATTGAAGCTTGATGAGAGCGTGGCGTGGGAATACTGGAGATTGCGGTTCGGCATCGGAGGCACTCAGCCGCCGGCAATGCTTCACGTCGTCATCCAGGCCGTCCGCGGCGAAGGGGCGTTTGCCGTCCTCAAACTGCCGCTCACGGCCATGACCATTCGCGACTGGAGCGTGGCCTTCCGCGATGCGATCAAGGGCGATCCGAGCGCCACTCCGCAATGGCTCGGCCTCGTCGCGTTGCGCATGTTGGGATGGCAGACCCGGCTGAACGCATTCTTACAATCGGGTCCCCAGATCTTCGTTCGCGGTGCCCTCGACGCCGAGGTGCTGCGCTGGGCCACGGCCGATCATGCCGTGATCCCGCTAGCGTACGTGCTCATCGCTACTCAGGAGGGCACACTCAGCGAGTCTTGGAAACCGACGCCGTCGTGCGGCGTGCTGGCGCTCCGGCCCGAGGAATGGTCGGAATTGTTCGAGGCCTGGACGAAGAACCGCGACGCCATCGTCCAGGCGTACGGACCGGACTTCGCCGTCGTCGACGCCTCCGCGTCGCGCGACGCCGCCAAGGCCGAGCGCAAGCGCGCCCTGCGCGTCGACACCGGCGTGACCGGCGACTGGGCCGGCGAATTTCTCGACTGGTTCCACCGCAGTGACGCTGAGGTGCCGATGATCGTCAGCGACCCCCAGGTCAGGCTGCTCTCCACCCGATACTTCGTGATCGTCAAGCCGACCTCGCTCCGGAACCTCGTCATCCGCCTCACCCGTCAGCAGCCCGCGGCGTGACGCCTTCCCCGTTCAATAATCCGCTTCGTAAATCCACTCCATTGAACAAAAAGCGGTGCATCGCGGAAGCGATTCAATGCACCGGACGTTTCGATTCAACGATTTAGATCGACAACTGGCGCGGCACCCCCGTTGAATGCCTCCGGTCCACCTGGCCCCATGAAACGCTCCGCTCTTCTGAACTTGCTGATCGTCCTGCTCACGCTGGCGATCGTGGCCGGCGCCTTCGCCTCCTTCCAGCGGAAGCGCTCCTCGTTCGAGCGGATCGACTTCACCTTCACCCGCCACAACGGCGTCATCGCCGTCAAGAGCGTCGACCCCGGCAGTAACGCCGCCGCCGCGGGGCTCAAGCCCGGCGACGAGATCTGGGTCATCGGCGACCAGCCGACCACCGAGGTCGAGGGGCTGCAGAAGAGCCTGCGCAGGATCGGGCAGAACGTCCCGATGATCGTCGCCCGCGGCGGGCGCACCTTCAATCTGACGTACCAGGTCCCCGAGCTGAAGATCGACTACTCGTATCTCATCCTCAGCTTCATCGGCTTCCTCTACCTCGCCATCGGTCTGTTCACGTTGTTCCGCGGCGGCCGAGGGGAGTCGACGCTCTTCTACCTCGTCACCTTGCTGTCCTTCATCGTCTACGTCTACACGCCGGCGGGCGACATCGACTTCAGCTACAAAGTCCTCGAGGTCATCGAAGAGCTGGCGATGATCCTCCTCCCGCCCATCACCCTGAACTTCTTCCTCGTCTTCCCGCGCCCGATCACGAAGCGGAAGCTGCTCCTGGCCGCGCTCTACGTCCCGCCGGCGCTGCTGGCGACGTGGGACGCCGACCTCCTCATCTTCTCGAACCGCCTGGCCATCGCCGGGCCGCTGAAGTCGCTCGAGATCATCCACCGCTGGGAGCTGACCCACTTCGCCATCTACTTCACCCTCGCGGTCGTCGCTCTCGCCTACACCTACCGCACCGCCGCCGCCGTCGGACGGAAGCAGATCAAGTGGATCTACCTCGGCATGATCGCCGGGTTCCTGCCGTTCCTCGCCGTCTACCTCGTGCCGTACCTCGTCACCGGCAGCGTGCGCCCGATCTACTCGACGATCGCCATCCTGCCGCTGGCGCTGATCCCGCTGGCCTTCGCCGTCTCCATCCTCAAATACAAGCTGTGGGACGTCGAGGTGGTGATCAAGGAGGCCCTCGCCTACGCGGTCGTCTTCGCCTTCGGCATGATCGCCTTCTCGACGGTGAACCTCATCCTCTCGCACGTGATCGAGGAGCGCTCCGCGCTGGAGCGGAACTTCCTCGCCTTCACCTCGGGGCTCGTCATCGCCGGCGTGCTCATCCCGGTCAAGGGGCGCATCGAGTCGGTCATCGAGATGTTCGTCTACCGCGAGAGCTACCGCCACCGCCGGGCCATGACCGAGTTCGCGCAGGAGCTGGCCACGTTCCACGACGTGCACGAGCTGATCTCGATGATGCGCGAGCGCCTGCGCGCCGCGCTCGGCGTGGAGCGGATGAACCTCTACACGCTCGAAGGGGGCTCGCTCCTCATTTATCAGCCCGAGGATGGCGTGCCGCGCCGCGCCTCGGCGGCCGACTTCGGGGCCATGCCCGACGAGGGCCCGATGATCCTCAGCGAGCCGCGACTCCCCGACGCCACGGAGAAGCCGTGGCTGCTCCTCCGCGCCGGCTACCGCTACGTCTTCCCGCTGCGCAACCGCGGCGAGCTGCAAGGCCTCCTGCTCCTCGGCACGCGCCGCGGCGAGGAGCCGCTCTCGCGCGACGACATCCACCTCGTCGGCTCGCTCTGCGCGCCGGTCGCGCTGGCGATCGAGAACTCGCGCCTCTACGGACGCCTGCGCCGTCAGCTCGAGGAGATCAAGTCGCTCAAGGAGTACAACGAGAACATCATCGAGTCGTCGTCGTCGGCGATCGCCGTGGTGGCCAGCGACGGCACGATCCTCACCGCGAACCACGCCTTCTGGGACCTGGTCGGCGGCGACGAGACCGTCGACGAGCCGATCTCCGCGCTCTTTCCGCCGTACGAGATGCTGCGCAACAGCGGCGCGCGCTCGATCACCACCGACTTCGTCAACAGCGCCGGCGTGGAGAAGGAAGTGACGGTGACGTCGAGCCCCCTCACCGCCGGCGACGTCTCCGACGGCGCGCGCGTCCTCGTCATCGGCGACGTGACCGAGCGCGTGCGCCTCGAGCGCGAGCTGCAGGACAAGGAGCGCCTGGCCTCCCTCGGCCTCCTCGCCGCCGGCGTCGCCCACGAGGTGAACACGCCGCTGACCGGCATTTCGTCGTACGCGCAGCTGCTCCTGGCCGAGACGCCGCCCGACGATCCGAAGTACCGCCTGCTGAAAAAAATGGAGCAGCAGTCGTTCCGGGCCTCGAACCTCGTCAACAATCTGCTCGACCTCATCGCCAACCGCCCCCGCACGCGCGAGGCGGTGAATGTCCCCCAGCTCGTGAGCGCGACGCTGGCCCTGCACGAGGACCTTTTGGAGAAGAAGCGGATCCAGGTTCACGTCGCGCCGATGTCCGACGTCGTCGTGCACGGGAACTTCCACGACCTGCAACAAGTTTTGACAAACGTTCTGCTCAACGCCCGCGATGCCGTCGCCGAACGTGGCAACATCTGGATCGCGGTCCAGCAGAACGACGGCCGCGTGGAGATCCGGATCAAAGACGACGGCAAAGGGATCCCGGCCGACCTGCAAGGAAGGATCTTCGAGCCGCTGGTGACGACGAAGCGCGGGCAGGGCGGGACGGGGTTGGGATTGGCGATTACGAGGCGGATTCTGCACGCATCGAACGGGGACATTGCCGTTGCGAGCACATTCGGACAGGGAGCGGAGTTTACGG
>JBKOUP010000034.1:0-15316 GCA_046723495.1 Acidobacteriota bacterium | reverse complement strand
ACCCTGAACAGCAGTAATCGCAACAGGTCCGACGGACTTCCGATCTTCCGCGCCCGCTCGAACGCTCCCGTCTCGCGCGCCAACTCTGCCAGGCGCGCCTCGCCACAAACAAACGCGATCAGGTATGGCCACTGGAACTCCACCCACTCACTCACTTCCACCCGTCGTTCCATGCCCCTCAGGATACGGCGTCTCTTAAGTTAGTGCGTATGCGGGGCGCAGGTGGTTGTCTTGCCGAGGCGCGGGCATCCGCGAGAACACCATCTGCGCCCCGCCCCCTGCGCTCTGCCCCCTCTATTGCGCCATCTTCTTCCGCAGCGCGTATCCCACCGCCTCCGCGCGGTTGTGCAAGCGCAGCTTGTCGAGGATGTTTCGCACGTGGAACTTAACCGTGTTCTCGCTGACGCCGAGGCGCTTGGCGAGCTTGCGGTTCGAGGTCACGCCTTCGACCATCAGCTCCAGTACCTCGCGCTCGCGCGCGGTGAGCTCCTCGTCGTCGGTGGCCGTGGCGGTCTCGGGCGGCTTGGCGAATTCCTGCAGCAGCTTGCGCGCGAGCGCGGGCGTCAGCGCCGGCTCGCCGCGGCTGGCGCGTTCGAGCATGCTGAAGAAGTCGTCGGCTTCGAGGTTCTTCAGCAGGTAGCCCTGCGCGCCGGCCTTGATGGCGTCGAAGAGGCTGGCGTCGTTGTCGGACGCGGTGAGGATCACGACTTTCACGTCGGGCACGTCGGCGGTGAGCGTCCGCGTGGCGGTGAGGCCGTCCATCTCCGGCATGGAGAGGTCCATGAGCACGAGGTCGGGCTTGAGCTGTTTCGTGAGCTCGATCGCTTCGCGTCCGTTGCGTGCTTCAGCGACGACCTCGTGTTCTTGCGTGCCGAGGAGGCTGCGCAGGCCGTCGCGGAAAAGGGCGTGGTCGTCGGCGATCAGGATCCTCACGGCATCGCCTCTGGCCGGGCGTGCCGCGGCTGGTAGACGCCGAGCTTCCCGCCGCCGGGCAGCACGATCTGCGTGAGCGCGCCCCACGGCTGCTGGTGGATCGGGCCGCAGACGACGTCGCGCGACTTCATCTCGGCGAGAAAGGCCTCGATGTCGTCGCACATCAGATAAAACTCGTGGGCCTCGTTTTCGCCCGGGTGGACGGCGAGCTCCGCGGGCGGAAGGCCGAAAATCAGCCAGCCGCCGCCGACGTCGACGTTCGGCATGCCGAGGACGTCGCGGAAAAACGCGCGGTCGGCTTCGGGATTGGTGCTGTAGATGATCGAGTGTGCGCCAACGATCATGGCGCGAAGCTTAAATGACCGGCAGCTCGAATGCCACCGTCGTCCCCTTGCCGGGCATGCTCAGCACGCGCAGGCGTCCGCCGACGCTCTCGGCGCGCTCGCGCATCGTGGAGAGGCCGAAGCGCGGGAAGTCGCTGCGCGGCCGGGCCTCGGGGTTGAAGCCGACGCCGTCGTCCGTGATGGAGGCGACGATCTGGCCGTCGCGGCGGCGGATGTCGACCTTCGCCGCGGTGGCCCGGGCGTGCTTGCGCACGTTCGTCAGCGCCTCCTGCACGATGCGGATGAGCTGCAGCTCGATGCTCGGCGGGACGCGCAGCTCGGGATCGATGGTGAGCTGCGTGGAGATGCCGCTGGCGGCCTTCCAGCGGTCGAGGTACTCCTCGAGCACGGACGACACCGTCCGCTCCGGCGACGGCAGGGTGCGCAGGTTGACGAGCGACTCGCGCAGATCGGCGTAGGCGTCGCGCGCGGCGTTGGCCAGCTCGTTCAGCTGCGCCCCCGCCTCATCGGATTTTTTCTGGCTGAGGTAGGCGTTCGCGGCCTGCACTTTCGTGTTCACGTAGCCGAGGACCTGTGCGATGCCGTCGTGGACTTCGTGAGCGATGCGCAGGCGCTCCTGGGCGATGGCCAGGTCGGCGACCTGCTGGTGCAGGTGAGCGTTGTCGATGGCGATGGCGGCCTGCACGGCGAAGCGCGCCAGCGATTCCTCGTCGTCGTCGGTGAAGACCGCGCCCCCTTCTTTCTCGGCGAGGTAGAGGTTCCCGATGAAAGGGCTCTTGCAGATGATCGGCACGGCCACGAGCGTGCGCATGACGGGGTGATTCGGCGGGAATCCCGCGGAGCGGGGATGCGACTGGATGGAGTCGAGGCGGAGGCGCTGCCCCTCGCGAAGGACGACGCCGAGGACGCCGTGGCCGACCGGCGGCGGCCCGATGGCGGTGCGCTGGGCGTCGGTGATGCCGGAGGTGATGAAGGACTTGATCAGGCCGTCGTCGCCGACGACGGAGAGGGCGCCGTACTTCGCGCCGACGAGGGCCCGGGCCTGCTCGACGACTTTCTTCAGCACGAGGTCGAGGGCCAGCTCGGCGGTGACGTCGAGCCCGGCGCTGTGCAGGGCCAGGAGCTCCCGGTTCTGGCGGCCGACGCGGGCGTTGATGTCGCGCATGGTGCGCATCATCACGAAGCTGTAGCCGACGAAGCTCGCCGCGACGATGAGGTCGAGCAGGAGCCGGTCGCCGATGGAGACGAAGCCGAGCGTGGCGGTGCGGATGAGCTCCAGCGCGGCGACGATCGCCACGGGCGCAAACACCGCCAGCCACCTGAGCCGTTGAATGGTCATGTCGAACCGCGATTGCGATCCCGATTCTGCACCAGGATCGAAAGACACGGAACGGATTCCGTTCGACTCCATGACGGACATTTGCGCGATTGTGCGCGGCACATCGGACCGCGACGAACCCTTTGCGGGTGGCGAATGCGTCGTCGGAGGGGAGGCGAGGGCTACCCGGCGGGGTGGGGAGGTAAAATGAAAGCGATGGCCATCCTGCCCGATTATCGCGTCAGCCCCGAGGAGTACCTCCGAATGGAGCGCGCTGCCGAGACGAGGAGCGAGTACGACGACGGGGTGATCTATGCGATGGCGGGGGCCAGTCGATGGCACATTCTCATCGTAAGAAATCTCACCGTCAGCCTATCGAGCCGCATTCCTTCCCGTTGCGAGCTGTATACGAACGACATGAAGGTGCGCGTCCTGAATCCCACGCGATTTTTCTACCCGGATGTGTCGATTGTCTGCGAGTCTCCCCGTTTTGCCGACGATGAGACAGACGTGCTCTTGAATCCGCTGATTGTGATCGAGGTGCTCTCCGACACCACGATGTCGTACGACCGCGGGAAGAAGTTCCTCGCCTATCAAACGATCGATTCCCTTCGAGAGTATGTCTTGGTCTCACAGGACGCCTATCTCGTCGAGCACTACCGCCGCGACGGCGACCGCTGGGTCTACACGCCGGTGAGAGGCCGCGACGCGCGCGTGGCGCTCCCCGCCGTCGCGTGCGAGCTTCCCCTCGACGAGATCTATCGCCAGGTCGAGATCACGCCAGATAGCGCGTGAACCACTCCGCGGCGAGACGGGCGACCTCCTCGAGCGTCCCCGGCTCCTCGAACAGATGCGACGCGCCGGGGATGATGACCATGCGCCGCTCGCAGACCATCTGGTCGTAGGCCTCGCGGTTCATCTCGATGACCGGGCCGTCGTCGCCGCCGACGATGAGCAGCGTCGGCGCCTGCACGGCGGGGAGGGCGGGACCGGCCAGGTCGGGGCGGCCGCCGCGGGAGACGACGGCGGCGATCCGCTCAGGCACGCGCGCCGCGGCGACGAGCGCGGCGCCGCCTCCGGTCGAGGCACCGAAGAGGCCGAGCTTGAGCGACATCGTCTCCGATTGCTTGGCCAGCCAGGCGCTGGCGCCGACGAGGCGGTCGGCCAGCAGCGGGATGTCGAAGCGGAGCTGGGCCGTGCGCATGTCGATGTCCTCTTCGTCGCGCGTGAGCAGATCGATCAGCAGCGTGCCGACGCCGCTCCGGCGCAGCACGTCCGCCACGTAGCGATTGCGCGAGCTGAAGCGGCTCGATCCGCTGCCGTGCGCGAACATCACCACGCCGCGCGCGCCGTCGGGGAGGAGGAGGTTGCCCTCCAGGACGACGCGGTCGATGGAGACGTAAACGAGACCCTCTTCAACGTTGAGCGTTTTCATGCGTTCGCCTCGATTCGAAGGCAGAGGGCAGAGGGCAGAGGTGACTTCTGCCTTCTGCCTTCTGACCTCTGCCTTCACAGCGTACTCGGATACGTCTCCGGCATCTCCCGTGTGTGCTCGCGCTCGAAGCGCTCCAGCGGCTCGACCGCGCGCGTTTCGTCGATGTGGATGACGGCGTCGAACTGCGCCGGCAGCGACGCCTCGAAGTAGTGGCTGATGCGCTCCGTGGCCGGGAGGTAGATCACGCCGATGGCGCGCTCGAGCTTCTCCTCGGCGAGCGCATTCATGCCGCGCAGCGGCAGGAGGAAATCGGGGACGCCGCATTCATGGAACAGCGCCTCGTAGCTGCCGCGCATCCCCGGCCGCACGCGCTTGTGCTCGGCGGGGCCGTCCCACTCCGACGCCGCCGTGACCGTGCCGTGGTACGTGGTGAAGCCGATGAGGCGCGCGTCGTTGCCGTGCTTCTCGCGCACGAGCTGCCCGACGTTGAGCTCGCCCCCGCGACCCATCTCCGTGGCGCGGGCGTCGCCGAGGTGGGAGTTGTGCTCCCAGACGACGATCTTCGCGCCGCGGCCGAGGTGCGCGGCGAGGGCTTCGATCGTCTCGGCCATGTGCTGGTCGCGCAGGTTCCACGACGACACGCGGCCGCCGAACATGGAGCGGTAATAGCGCTCCGCGTTCTTCACGAGGCGCGCGTTCTGCTCGGCGTAAAACGCCTCGTCCGAACTGCCCGCGTAGCTGCGCCGCATCTCCACGAGCTGCGACACGACCTCGTTCTCGCACGTCGGCGTGAGTCCGAACGACGCCGCGTAGCCGTACGACTGCGGGTCCTCGCCCGCATGCTCGAAGCAGGCGTAGCGGTACCGAGCCCGCTGCGCGGCCTCGGGATCGACCTTCTCGAGGTACTCGATCACCGCGCTCATCGACGAATAGAGGCTGTAAAGGTCGACGCCGTAGAAGCCGGCCTTGCGCGCGTGGGAGTCGTTGTAGTCGCGCAGCCAGCCGGCGAAGTCGAGCACGTCGGCGTTGCGCCACATCCAGGCCGGGAAGCGCTTGAAGTCGCCGAGGGCGTCGACCGCATCCTCGTCGTCGCTGATGCCGCGGACGTAGCGGTTGATGCGATAGGCGTCCGGCCAGTCCGCTTCGACGGCGACGGCATCAAAGCCCTTCTCGGCGATGAGGCGCTTCGTGATCTTGGCGCGGAGCGAGTAGAACTCGTGCGTTCCGTGCGAGGCCTCGCCGATGAGGACGAAGTGCGCGTCGCCGATGAGGTCGAGCAGCGGATCGAGGTCGCGCGTGGTGCCGTTGAGCTCGTGCAGCGCGGGGCGGATGGCGGCGACGATGGCGGCGTCGTTCATCGCGGCTCCCGTCCGAGGAGCTCGTGCACCTCCTCGTCGGTCGTTTGGGCGAAGTCGCTGTACCACAGCCCGACGGCCTGGAACGGCTCGGGCGTGCGCAGGCAGACGACGTCGTCCCCGATGCCCTCGGCGCGGAAGTCGTTGCACGTCGATTCCGCCGCCACCGGGACAGCCACGATGATTCGCTTCGGCTCCATCTTCCGCAGCGCGGCGACGGCGGCGCGCATCGTCGAGCCGGTGGCCAGGCCGTCGTCGACGACGATGACGCTCTTCCCCTTGACGTCGAGCGGCGGCCGCGCTCCGCGATACTCGCGCTCGCGCCGCTCGAGCTCCTGCTGCTCGCGCGCGGCCACGGCGTCGATCATCTTCTGCGAGACGGGGAGGTAGTTGAGCACGTCCTGGTTGAGCACGCGCACGCCGCCGCTGGCGATGGCGCCCATGGCCAGCTCCTCGTGCCCCGGCACGCCGAGCTTGCGGACGATGAAGACGTCGAGCGGCGCGCCGAGGGCGCGGGCCACGGCGTAACCGACGGGCACGCCGCCGCGCGGCAGGGCCAGGACGACGACGTCGTCGCGCGTGGCGAGCCGCCGCGCGAGATCGCGGCCGAGGAGCTCGCCGGCCTCATCGCGATCGCGGAAGCGCATCGAGGTACGCTCGTTCATTGACCGTGCCCGCGGTCAGGAGGCTCGAGGGAGGCGCTCGCCAAACCTGGGCTCTTCGCGCTGCCGTAGCAACTGTTCGAGTGCGCGGGGGCATGTCACCGCCGCCGTCCCTTCTTCCCAGGCGCGCAGCTGCTCCGGCGCCACGCCGATGGCGTGCGCGAGCTGCTCGGCGCTGCAGCCGATGCGGAGACGACGGCTGCGGAGATCGGCGGGGCTCATGACGTGGTCATGCATGCAATCGCTGTGCAGCAGATACGGATGGGAGCGCCTGAACGTCACGGCTTTTGCACGCGCGTGGGCAATGAGCGAGACCAAGTCCGTCTCCCGCGCCTGGGTCGCGCGCGCCTTCACGCTGGTCGAGGACGTCGTCTACCTCGGCTTGGCTCTGCTGCTGTCGATCGCGGCAATCGTCCTGCTGCTGCGCGTCGCCTACACGCTGGCGGCCAACGCCGCCACCGACACGTTCGCGTACCGCGTCATCGGCCTGCTCGACCAGATGCTGCTCATCCTGCTCATCGTCGAGCTGCTCTACACCGTGCAGGTGTCGTTTCGCGAGCACACCATCGCTGCCGAGCCGTTCCTGCTCGTCGGCGTCATCGCCGCCATCCGGCGCGTGCTCGTCCTCACCGCGGAGTTCAGCCACCTCCCGCAGCAGAGCGACGCTCTCGTCCGCCAATTTCTCGCCGAGCTGGCAGTCATGACGGTGCTGATCCTCGTATTGGTGATTTGCCTGCTACTGCTGCGGAAGCGCGGCGGCGGCCCCGTCGCGGAGCGCGCATAGCTGATCTTCCATCTCGATGGCCCGCGGGTAGAGCACGAAATTCTCGAGGTTCATGGCCTCGTGCAGATCGCGCTCGACCTGCCGGAGGTGCGCGGCCAGGCGGAGGCAGCCGCGATCGTCGGTGCAGGCCAGCAGGACGCGGCCGGCGCGGAGGCGGCGGAGGGAATCGCTCAGCACCTCGTGATCGAGACAAACCGGCGCGATGGCGGCGCGCAGGCCGCCTTCGAAGCGCGGCGGCAGGGGGGAGCCGCGCTCCCACGCCTCTTCCAGGGCCTCGATATAGGGGAAGAGGATGCGCTGCTCGCGCTCGCTGTGGGGAACGAGGACGTTGACGAACTCGTGGAATTCGTGGTGCAGCGGGTCGAGGATCTGCGGATCGATGGCCTTGGCCTCGGCGATGAGATCGAGGAGCACGGCGCCGCGCGCGAGCGACTCCAGCGACACCGCGCTGTGATGGTCGGCGATGTGCTCCATGAGCTGCCGCAGGGAACGGTCGAACCAAATCACGCTGTGAGGCCCCACCGCTTCGGGTGCTCGCGCGATCTCCTCGACCACCCGCTGAACCGGCAGCCCTTCGGCCGCCGCCGCGTCCGCGAGGTTCCGATTGCCGGAACAGCAGTAGTCGATTCCGAGCTCCTCAAGCACAGTGCGGAGTCTCGGATGTTCTGCTGCGAGAACGCCGACGCGAGTTTCAGTGTCCAGCATGGCGGCAGGGCCTCGATGGCAAGGTAGCGCCCGCGCGTTGCGGGCGACCGTGACGGCTTGCCAGCGCAGGTGTGTCAGCCGGCGAGCGCGGCAGCGAGCCTGCGCACGCCCTCGCGGATCTGCGCGGGCGTCAGCGCGGCGTAGCCGAGGAGGAGGCCGGGGCGCGGCGATTTGCCGGCGGAACAGCGCGAGAGCGGGACGACGTGCACGCCGCGCTCGGCGGCGCGCTCGGCGACGCGCACGTCGTCGGCGCCGTCGGGCAGCCAGCCGACGAGGTGCATGCCGCCGTCGAGCGGCTTGACGTCGAGCAGGCCGCCGAGCTCGCGGCGCGCGGCGTCGACGAGCACGCCCTGCCGCTCCTCGTAGAGCACGCGCATCCTTCGGATATGCCGCGCGAAATGGCCGCCGGCGATGAACTCGGCCAGCACGGCCTGCTCGCTCACCGGCGAGTGGCCGTCGACGACGGAGCGCGCGCGGCGGAAGGGATCGACGAGCTCGGGCGGCAACACGACGAAGCCGAGGCGCAGCGACGGGAAGAGCGTCTTGCTGAACGTGCCGAGGTAGATCACGCGGCCGGCGGCGTCGAGGCCCTGCAGCGACGGCAGCGGCTTCTTGCGGTAGCGGAACTCGGAGTCGTAGTCGTCCTCGACGATCCAGGCACCACGCTGGCTGGCCCACTCGATCAGGGCCAGGCGGCGGCGCAGGCTCAGCGTCACGCCGAGGGGATATTGATGCGATGGCGTGACGAAGACGAGGCGGGCGTTCTTGGCGCGCGCGGCGCGGCGGGCGATGTCGGCGCCGTCGCCGTCGACCGGCAGCGGCACGACCGTGGCCCCCGCGGCGCTCAAGGCGATGCGCGCGCCGGGATAGCCGGGATCTTCGATGAGGGCGACGTCGCCGGGATCGATGAGCAGCCGCGCCGTGAGGTCGAGGGCTTGCTGCGATCCGCTGACGATGAAGACCTGCTCGGCGTCGCAGCGCACGGCGCGCGCCGCGCGGACGTACGCGGCGATGGCTTCGCGCAGCGGACGATAGCCGGCCGGGTCGCCGTACGAGAGCAGCTCGTACGACGGCTGGCGCCACTGCCGGGCCATGAGCCGCGTCCAGATGCGGAACGGAAAGGCCGAGGCGTCGGGAAGACCGGACTCGAACGCGCGCGGCCGGCGCGGCGCGCTGAGCGGACGTCCGGGATTGCTGGAAAGCAATTTCCCGCGGCGCGACAGCGGCGGCCGCGCGCCGCCGCCGGCGCGGACGTCGGGACGGACGGTGAGCAATTCCTCCGGCAGCGCGCGCGCCACGCACGTGCCCGAGCCGACGCGCCCTTCGAGATATCCCTCGGCGATGAGCTGCTCGTACGCGTTCAGCACCGTGTTCCGCGACACGCCGCGCTCCTCGGCCAGCGCGCGCGTCGAGGGAAGACGGGTGCCCGGCTGCAGCTCGCCGCGCAGGATCGTGAGCCGGAGCTCGTCGTAAAGGTTCTGGGTCAGCGAAATGTCGTCATCCTGAGAGCGAGCAACGTCATGCTGAGGCGCGCAGACGCCGAAGCATCTCAAAATGCAACGGCGTTGCATTCGGAGATCCTTCGCCGTCTGCGCGGCTCAGGATGACGAGGTCAGCGAAATGGCACCATCAACTTAGAACGAAATGGCTCTTTTCGCAAGGCCACTTGCGGCGTAACGTTCGCGCCATGAAAGACGAAGCAATCCGTTTGAAGACCGGTCTGGCCGAGATGCTCAAAGGCGGCGTGATCATGGACGTCACCACCGCGGAGCAGGCCGTCATCGCCGAGCGCGCCGGCGCCGCGGCGGTGATGGCCCTGGAGCGCGTGCCCGCGCAGATCCGCGCCGAGGGGGGCGTGGCGCGCATGGCCGCGCCCAAGAAAATCCGCGAGATCATGAGCGCGGTCACGATCCCGGTCATGGCCAAGGCCCGCATCGGCCACTTCGCCGAGGCCATGGTCCTGCAGGAGCTCGGCGTCGACTACATCGACGAATCCGAGGTGCTCACGCCCGCCGACGAGGAGCACCACATCGACAAGCACGCCTTCCGCGTCCCCTTCGTCTGCGGCGCGCGCAACCTCGGCGAGGCCCTGCGGCGCATCGGCGAAGGGGCGGCCATGATCCGCACGAAAGGCGAAGCCGGTACGGGCGACGTCGTGCACGCGGTCAAGCACATGCGCACGATCATGACCGAGATGCGCACGCTGACGGTGCTGCGCGACGACGAGCTGATGGCCAAGGCGAAGGAGCTCGGCGCGCCGTTCGAGCTGGTGCGCCTCGTGGCCCGCGAAGGGAAGCTGCCGGTGCCGAACTTCTCCGCCGGTGGCATCGCCACGCCCGCCGACGCGGCGTTGGTGATGCACCTCGGCGCGGAAGCGGTGTTCGTCGGCAGCGGCATTTTCATGCGCAGCGGCAGCGAATTCTGCGAGCCGGCCGAGGCGGAGTCGCGGGCCCGGGCCATCGTGCGGGCCACGACGCATTACGCCGATCCGAAGGTGCTGCTCGAAGTCAGCGAACAGGTCACCGGAACGATGAAGGGGCTGGCCGTCGCCGCCATCGCCCCGCACGAGATGCTGCAGGTGCGCGGCTGGTGAAGGTCGGAGTCCTCGCGCTGCAGGGCGACTTCGACGCCCATCGCCGCCGCCTCGCGGAGCTCGGCGCCGAGGCCTCGCTCGTGCGCGATGCGCGCGCGCTGGACGAGGTCGACGCGCTGGTGATTCCCGGCGGGGAGTCGACGGCGTTTGTGAAGTTGATGGAGCGCGCAGGGCTGTTCGATGCGCTGCGCGCGTTCGTTGCGCATAAGCCGGTCTTCGGCACGTGCGCGGGCGCGATCCTGCTCGCGCGCGAGGTCGAGAGCTCGTCGCAGCCGACTCTCGGCGCGCTCGACGTCCGCATCCGCCGCAACGCCTACGGCCGCCAGCTGGAGAGCTCCATCCGCCGCGGCGAGTTCCAGGGCGCGCCGATGGAGATGGTGTTCATCCGCGCGCCGAGGTTCGTATCCCTCGGCCCGGAGGTCGAGGTGCTGGCGAAGGAAGGCGACGACGTGGTGGCCGTGCGGCAGGGGCACGTCGTCGCCGCGACGTTCCATCCGGAGCTGAGCGACGACGTGCGCCTCCACGCGTACTTCTTAGAGATGGTGGCGTAGCAGGATCGCGCCCACCGCCGCCAGCGCAATCGCGAGCAGCGCCAGCGCCCACGCGGAAAGCGCGGGCACGGGCGTCGTCACGTTGATCGCGCCGTTCACGAGGACGAGGTTGTTCGTGGAGACGCGCTCGGTGGTCGTGCCGGCCTGGTTGCCGAGCTGGGTGAGGGTTGGGTCGAGCGTCAGCGTGATCGTCGTTCCGACCGTTGCCGTGGGGGCGATCGTCACGTGCAGCACGCCGACCTGGTTGCCGGGGGCGGCGGCGTTGGAGGTGAAGGGAATCAGGTTCGTCGACTCCTGAAATACGTCGAGCAGCGTGATGGAGCCGGGAGCCGACGGGCTCGACTCGAACGTCGGCGTCAGTGGCGCGGTGATGCCGGCGCGCGTGAAGCTGATCGACTGCACCGCCGCCGCGGGCGCGTAGTTGACGGTGAGGCCGTACGACTGGATGCGCGAGCCGAACGGCTGGTCGATGCCGAGCGGTGTGCCGGAGGCGTCGCGGATGAAGACCGGCACGTCGACGGTCGAACCGGCGGCAGCGACGGAGACCGAGCCGACGGTGACGGTGTCGGCGGCCTGCCCGAACGCGGGGGCGGCGAGCAGGCCGGCGAGGAGGAGCGTGATCGCGAAGCGCTTCATCGATGTCTATTCCTTCCGAGCGGGACGCGCATTATGGCCGATGACGGTGCCGGAGACGTGGAGCGTGCCGGCAGCGACGGTGGCTTCGCGCGTGCCGGCGGCGTTGCTCAGCACGGTCACGTCCGGATCGAGGTCGAGCGAGACGCCCGCCGACTCGATCTCGATCTCCGCCACGACGCCGGAGATGCGCCCGTCGAACATGGCCAGGTAGGAGATCGCGTCGCGGGCATCGCGGCTGATCTCGAACGCCGCCTGGCGCGTGCTGCGGATGGCGGCCCGGCGCACGACTCCATCCGAGAAGACCACGCGCAGCGACAGCGCCTCGGCCGCCTGGGAGTCGACGATGACCGGCACGACGAACGTGTTCCCGCGGCGAACGGGATCACCGAGGGTGATCGAGCCGGCCACCGGCTGCGCGAATGCCTGCGGCGCGAGACGCGGCGGCGCCGACGCCGGCGCGGGACCGTGCAGGTAGAGGTACGAGACGAGATAGAAGATGTCGGACGGATCGACGACGCCGTCGCCGTTGGCGTCGCCGGAGTCGATGCCCGTGTCGCCCATGGGCGCCGGTCCGCCGAGGTAGAGATAGTTGACCAGGAAGAAGATGTCCGAGGGGTCGATGACGTGATCGCCGTTGGCGTCGAACTGCGTCGGCACGTAGGTGTAGCCGTTCGTCAGCGTGGCGTTCTGCGAGCTCGGATTCGTGACCGTGACGTTGACGGCGCCGCCGGCGTGCGCGGGCGTCGTGGCCGTGATCGTCGATGAGTTGACGACGACGACGTTCGTGGCCGCGGCGCCGCCGAAGGTCACGGTCGCGCCGGCGACGAAGCCGCTGCCGGCGATGGTCACCGCCTTGCCGCCGGTGGTCTTGCCGGCGTGCGGCGTGACGGAGGTGACGGTCAGTCCGGGCGTCGTGGCCGTGACGGTGACGTTCGCCGACTTGCTGTCGGAGCAGTTCGCGGAGGTCGTGACGGTGACGTTGAGTGTGAGCGTGCCGACGGCGCCGGCGGTGAAGGTGACGCTGTTCGTCCCCGTGCCGGCGGTGATGGTGCCGTTGGTGATCGACCAGTTGTAGGTCGCGCCGGCGCCGGCGTTGGCCACGGAGGCGGTGTTGCCGGTCGTGCCGGTCTGCACCGCGGCGGGGGCGGTGATCGTGGCGTTCGGGTTCGGATTGACGGTGACGGTGGTGATCGCCGACGGCGCGCTGCTGCAGCCGTTCTGCGTGACGACGACGGTGAAGTCGCCGGCGGCGCTGGTGGTGTAGGTCTGGCCGGTGGCGTTGGTGATGGCCACGTTGCTCGCGTACCACTGATTGCCGGTGGCGCTGCTCGACGTGAGCGTCACCGAGCCGCCGGAGCAGAACGTCGTCGGGCCGCTCGGCGTGATCGTCGGCGTGGACGGCGTCGGATTGACGGTGACGGTCGTCGCCGCCGAGGGGGCGCTGGGGCAGCCGTTTGCCGTGACCACAACGGTGTAGTTGCCGGAGGCCGTGACGACGAGCTGCTGGCCGGTTTCGCCGGTGAGCAGAACGGTGTTGGCGTACCACTGATTGCCGGTGGCGCTGCTCGACGTCAACGTCACCGAACTGCCGGAGCAGAACGTCGTCGGGCCGCCGGGGATGATCGTCGGCATGGCCGGCGTGGCGTTGACGGTGGCGGTGGTGGAGGCGTTGTAGGTGCAGCCGAGGCTCGTGATGGTGACGGCGTAGCTGCCGCTGTTGGCCGGCGTGGCGCCGGCGATCGACGGATTGCGCACGGCCGAGGTGAAGCCGCCCGGACCGCTCCAGGCGTACGTCGCGCCGGCGATGTCGGTGGCGTCGAGCTGCAGCGTCGAGCCTTCGCAGATCGGGCCGTTGTTCGTGGCGGTAACGCTCAGGACGGGGCAGGTCACGGTCGTGTTGCCGGTGCCGGTCGTCGACGCGTTCAGCGTGTCGGTCGCGGTGATCGACTGTGGGCCGGACGCGTTGAGGGTGAAGCCGTTCGTGAACGTGTGCGCGCCGGCGTCGCCGCCGGTGAAGGTGTAGTCGACCGGAAGCGCGGCGCCGGCGTCGGAGCTGGTGAAGTGGACGGTGCCGCTGTAGCTCGTGAGGACGTTGTTCAGGCCGTCGCGCACGGTGACGGTCCCGGTGAAGGCGCTTCCGGCGGTGACGCTCGCCGGAAGGGAAACGTCGTAGTGCGCGGTCGGCTGATAGCCGAAGTAGGCGACTTCACCATCGTGATCGGAGAATCGCTCCGGGCGGTTCGGATCGCTGCGGTAGGCCTCGGGGAAGTCGGCGTCGACGCGGGCGTAGGCCAGGCGGCTGAAGTTCATCGCCGCCTTCGCGTTGATCAGGACGTGGTCGATGGCCTGGGCGTCGCCGTCGAAGTTGTAGGAGTACTTCTGCGCGGCGGCGACGGTGTCGATCAGGTCGGTGAGATTGGGGTTGACGAGATCGGGGCTGGCCAGCAGCACCTGCGTGTCGGGCGTCGGCGTTCCCTTGATCGTTCCCATGACGTCGACGTAGCCGTCGTTGAGCTCGAAGGCGTTGAAGTCGCCGACGAGGACGATGCGCTCGTTCGCGTTGGCCAGCTGGCGCCCCTGGACGTAGTTGGCGAGCCACTCCGCGCCGGCCTGGCGCTTGTGGCGGATGCGGTTGCCGTCGGTGCCGTCGATGCCGCTGAGGGAGCGGAGGTGGTTGACGATGACGACGATGGGGACGGCCGGCGGGCCGATGACGGTGGCGTCGAGGACGAGCGGCGGACGGTCCCAAATCAGCGCCGGCGTGCCGGTGTTCGGATCGGTGTACGTGGCGGTGAGACTGCCGGCCGCCTGGGCGACGCCGTTGACGGTCACGCGCGAGGGGTTGACGAGGAGGCCGACGTTGATGCCGCCGACGTCGTTGCCCTGGATCAGGTAGGCCTGGTAGTTCGGGTTCGGCTCGGCCGCGGCGATGGCGTCGTTGCTGATCTTGGCGGCGAGGTTCTGCAGGCCGGTCAGTGTTTCGGCTTCCTCGACGCCGAGGATGTCGGGCGTGCGCAGGACGTGACGGATCTCGAGCGAGGCCTTGTTCAGGCGGGTGTTGTACGCGGTCGTGGTGAGCGTGACCGCGCCGTTGCCGTCGTTGACGTTGTCGAAGAAGCGCTCGATGTTCTGGCAGCCGACGGTGAACTCGGAGGCAGTCTGCGCCGGAACCGCCGTGAAGGTGACGTTGCCCGACGCCAGCGCGCCGGCCTCGGCGTCGATGGTGTAGGCGCGGAAGCCGTAGTCGAGCGGTCCGGTCAGGTTCGTGACGACGGCGCCGGCGGTGACGTCGATCGGCACGTTCCCGGCGAGGGCGCTGCTGGCCACGCGGATGCGCTCCGGATTGAGATCGAAGCGCGGGATGCAGCACGGCGGGTTCGGAATCGGATCGGGAGCCTGAATTCCGGGCTCGCGGAACGGACGGGGAATGCTCGGCAGGACGCCGAAGAAGGTGCCGTTCGACGTCGACGTCGCGTTCGGCTCGTTGACCGTGCCGCCGGTCGGCCCGACGACGTTGAGGGTGTCGACGTGGACACGCATGCCGGCGTACTTCTCGAGCTGGCGGATGGAGCCGGCCGGATTCGTGTCCGCGGTGGTGATCGTGATCGCCAGCGGGAGCGGGTTACCGGTGGAGACGACGGAGGTCGTGGAGCCGATGAGCTCCGTGACCGGCGGCGAGTTCGGGTCGGAGCTGGGGATGTACTCCTGCACCGTGGCCGTGACGTTGACGCGGTTTCCGACCGCGGCCGCCGGCGGCGGCGTGCTCGAGGTGAAGACGAAGATGCCTTCGGACGTGGCGGTGTTCGCGTCCCACTCCGCCTGCGGGGCCTCGACGAAGTAGCCGTTGCTCTTCAGGCCGGTGACGATGCCGCTGGTGGTGACGGTCTGCCCGACGAGCGGTGAGGTGTCGCCGGAGCCCGGGTTGTCGTGGTTGGCGACGTGGGTGGCGGCGTGGTCCGTGATCGCCGTGGGGGGGGGGGGCGCGGGGGGGGGGGGTCTC
>JBKOUP010000509.1:0-7599 GCA_046723495.1 Acidobacteriota bacterium | reverse complement strand
GCTCGACACGGAGCTCGCGCCGTTCCGGGAGATCCAGAAGTCGCTGCTCCTCGGCGGCGGCGGCGCGCTGCTGCTGGCCTTCATCCTCTCCTGGTTCATCGCCAAGCGGATCACGCGGCCGATCGAGGAGCTGGCCGGCGTGGCCCAGGCCGTCACGCACGGCGACTACGACGTCCACCCCGCCATCGAGCGCCAGGACGAAGTCGGCATCCTCGGCCGCTCCTTCGCCAAGATGATCACCGCCCTGCGCGACAAGGCCGAGCTCGAGGAGCTGTACGAGCAGATGGCCGCGAAGTCGGAGGAGCGCGAGGCCGTGCGCAGGAACGAGCCGGCCAAGCTCGAGGAGGGGACGGTGCTCGTCACCGACCTGCGCGGGCTGCCGCCGACGGTCGGCGGCGGCGACGCCGCGAAAGTCATCGCCGACGTCGCCCGGGTCATGAAGCTGCAGGAAGCGGAGGTGGAGCGGCAGGAGGGCGTGGTCCGCGAGATCATCGGCCACCGCCTGGTCAGCGTCTTCCGCGGCGAGCGCGGGATCATCCACGCCATCCGCGCCGCGCGGGCGATCAACGAGGAGCTGGCCGCGCAGAGCGACGTGACGATGCAGATCGGCGTCGGCATCGCCACGGGCGAGTTCGTGACCGGCTCGGTCGACCTGCAGCAGGAGAGCGGCCTGGCCGTCGTCGGCAACGCGCCGCTGCTGGCCGAGGTCTTCGCCTGGCACGCGCCGACCGGCTACGCGTACATCTCGTACGAGACGGCCCAGGCGGCGGGGAACGAGATTCTGTCGTCGTCGACGCGCGAGGAGGTCGTGCTGCGCTGGCTGCCGCATCCGCTTCCGGTCGCGGCAGTGCCGCTCGTCAATCTCAGCTCGACGATGATGCGCACGCTCGGGCAGACGACGAGCTCGATGGCTACGATGCGCGTCGATTCGACGCAGCCGGGCGTGACGGCGCCTGCCGGCGCGGTCGCGGAGCTCGCCGCCGGCGCGCTCTTCGCGAACCGCTACCGCATCGAGCAGATCCTCGGCCGCGGCGGGATGGGCATCGTCTACCGTGCCATCGACACGCAGCTCGACGAGACGGTGGCGATCAAGACCCTCCCCGGCGACGTGATGCAGAAGTCGCCCGAGGACCTGGAGCGCTTCAAGCGCGAGATCCGCCTGGCTCGCAAGATCACGCACCGCAACGTGCTGCGCACGTACGACTACGGCGAAGCGGAAGGCGTCTACTTCATTTCGATGGAGTACGTGCGCGGCTACACGCTGGCCGAGCTGCTCGAGGAGGCGCCCGACCACCGCATGGCTCCGCGCGCGGCGATGGGACTGTCGCGCCAGATCTGCCGCGGCCTGCAGGCCGCGCACGAGCAGGGGATCATCCACCGCGACATCAAGCCCCAGAACGTGCTGATCGATCACAAGGGCGAGGTGAAGCTGATGGACTTCGGCATCGCCCGGATGGCGGAGTCGAAAGAAGGGATGACCCAGGTCGGCCTGATCGTCGGCACGCCGCATTACATGAGCCCCGAGCAGGTGCAGGGCCAGCAGCTCGACGCGCGCAGCGACGTCTACTCGATGGGGGTGATGCTGTACGAGATCCTCTCGGGGACGAAGCCGTTCACGTCGTCGTCGCTGACGGGGGTGCTGACCGCGCACATCACGGAGACGCCGAAGCCGCTGGCGGAGCTGCGCCCCGACATCGGCCGCGACGTGAACGCGATCGTGATGCGCTGCCTGGCCAAGATCCCGAAAGATCGCTATGCGGATGCCGGCGGGCTCCTGGCCGATCTCGATCGCGTGCAGACGCAGACGGTGCAGCAGGCGGCGGCGTAGGGAACGACCCGGTCGGCGTTGACCCAAAAACCGGGAATGCCCGCTTGTTGTGAAGGGCAGCCATGACCACGCGCACCATTGCCCACGTCGTTCACGCCACGCCGCAGCTCGAAGGCGAAGGCATGCTCGTGACGCGGCCGTTTCCGACGGCCCGCCTCGACCACCTCGACCCCTTCCTGCTGCTGGATCGCATGGGTCCGGCCGCGCATGGTCCGGGCGAGGCGAAGGGGGCGCCCGATCATCCGCACCGTGGCTTCGAGACCGTCACGTACGTCCTCGAGGGGGCGATCGAGCACGCCGACTCGCAGGGCAACCACGGCCGCATCGGCGCCGGCGACGTGCAGTGGATGACCGCCGGCTCGGGCGTGATCCACTCGGAGATGCCCGCCGCCGAGATCCGCCGCGACGGCGGGCGGATGCACGGCTTCCAGCTCTGGGTCAATCTGCCGCGCCGCGACAAGATGATGACGCCGCGCTATCAGGAGCTGCGCGCCGCCGAGATTCCGACGGCGAGCAGCGCCGACGGCAAGGTGACGGTCACGGTCATCGCCGGCGAGTCCCTCGGCACGCGCGCCACGATCGACACGCGCACGCCGATCATCTACCTGCACGTTCGCCTCGGCGCCGGCGCGCGCTTCGCGCAGCCGATTCCGGCCGACTACAACGGCTTCGCCTTCGTCATCGGCGGCGAGGCCTCGTTCGGCGGGCGCGCCGCGGGCGAGAACGACACGGTCATCTTCGACCGCGACGGCGACGAGGTGGCCATCGCGTCGGAGAACGGCGCCGAGATGCTGCTCATCGCCGGCGTGCCGCTCGACGAGCCGGTCGCGCGCTACGGCCCGTTCGTGATGAACACGCCCGGCGAGATCCGGCAGGCCATGCTCGACTACCAAAGCGGCCGCTTCGGTGAGATCACGGGCGGTGCGCGGTGACGTCGATGTAGACGTCGGCGACATACGGCGAGGCGTCGCGGAGGGCGTGGTCGAGCGCCAGCACGACGCCGGTGCCGCCCATCAGGAGGCCGATGAGCAGCGAGGCGATGGCGTCGGGGCGGCCGCTTCCGAGCCGCTGGCTCAGGAAAAGGCCGGCCGCGGCGATGAGCAGGCCGACCAGCGCCGCGCCGTCCTCCATCACAATCGCGCGCACGGTGGGATCGCTGGAGCGCCGGAAATACGACAGGAGAGCGAGCTTCCGCTCGCGGGCCTCGGCGCGGGCCTGACGGAATGCCTGCACGAGCGACAGGCTATCGAGGACAAAGGCGATGGCGAGGATGATCCATGCGGCCCGCGGATTGCCGCTCTTCTCCGGCCGCGTGAGGTGCTGGATGGCGATGGCGACGGAGTAACAGCCGCCGATGAGGAACGTGGCCATGGCGGCGAGGAAGGCCCAGAGAAATCGCTCCCGGCCGTGGCCGAGCGGATGATCGTCGTCGGGTGGCGCGGCGGCGCGGTGCAGGGAAATGCCGAGGAGAACTTCGTTCGCGGCGTCGGCCAGCGAGTGCGCGGCTTCGGCGAGAAGCGCCGTCGATCGGGAGACGAGGCCGGCGACGAGCTTAGCGGCGGCGATCAGGAGGTTTGCGCCGAGGGCGAGCAGGATCGTGCGTGCGCTGTCGCGGCGCTCCAGCCTGCGGAGCGCGGCGCGCGATCGGCGGGGCGGAGGCCGCAGCATGCATCATTGCTGCCGCCAACCGCTTCGGCGCGGTGCGGCGATACGCGGCCTTGATCAGCGACTCGATCATGCCCCAGTCGAGGCCGGTGTCGAGGCGTACGCCGATCCATCCCGCGCCGCCGACGTACGGCGGACGGTAGAAGTGCTTCGGCTTCGCCTGCACCAGCGACTCCTGCACGCCCTCCTCGGCGTTGCAGACGATCGACAGATGCGGGTCGCCGTGATGGTAGGTGTTCATCATCACGAAGATTTTCGGGCAGCGCCACGTCGGCTCGCCCCAGGCCAGTTTCTCCGTCGTCCCGGGCAGAGCCAGGCAGATGGCGCGCACGCGCTCGATCGCATCCATCAGATCGTCCCGTCCTCGACGTTCTTCAAAAAGAACGAGAGCGACTCGAGGTGGACGCGGAGATCGACCGTCTTCACCTTCACGCGCTCCGGCGTGCGGATCTGCACGGGGGCGAAGTTGAGGACGGCCACGACGCCGGCGGCCACGAGGGCGTCGTGAACCTCCTGCGCGTTTTCCGACGTCACGGCGATGACGCCGATCTCCGCGGCGTTCTCGCGCACGACCTCGGCGAGGCGGGAGTAGGGAAGGACGGGAATCCCGCTGCGCGAGGCCCGGCCGACCTTCTCCGGGTCGACGTCGACGAGGGCCACGATCTCGAAGCCGGCGTGGTTGAAGCCGGCGTAGTCGGCCAGGGCCATGCCGAGGTTGCCGGCGCCGACGATGAGCACGTTGCGCTTGCGGTCGATGCCGAGCGTGTGCACGAGCTGCTGCTTGAGCCGCGACACGTTGTAGCCGACGCCGCGCGTGCCGAACTCGCCGAAGTTCGCCAGGTCCTTGCGGATCTGCGCGGAGTTGAGATGGAACCTGTCGGCCAGCTCCTGCGAGGAGATCGTCTCCTGGCCGGACTGCTCGAGATCGGCGAGGCAGCGGAGGTAGACCGAGAGCCGGCCGGTCGTGTTTTCGGAGATGGTCTCGCGGTTTTCCGGGATGGCGCTTTTGGACATGGACCTAGGGCAACAGGGCGTGCGCGGCCGCTCCGGCCATCTGCAACAGCGGCGTCGGGAAGATGCCGATGATGAAGATGCCGGCCATGGAGATCGCCAGCGCGCCGGTGGCGAACATCCCGCCCACCGGCACGGCGTAGCCCTCTGCCGCTTCCTTCATGTAGAGGTAATAAACGACGCGCAGGTAGTAATACACGGAGACGATGCTGGTGAGGATGCCGATCACGGCGATGCCGACGTAGCCGGAATCGACCGCGGTCTTGAACACGTAGAACTTGGCGATGAAGCCGGCCGTCGGCGGCAGGCCGCTCAGCGAGAACATGCAGACGGTCAGGGCCAGGCCGTAGAACGGGCGGCGGAAGCCGAGGCCGGCGATGTCGTCGAGCGTCTGCGGGTCATTCTGGTTCTTGGCCAGCATCGAGACCACGCCGAAGGCGCCGATGTTCATCAGCGCGTAGGTGATGACGTAGACCGTAATCGCGGCCACCGACTGGTCGCGCACGCTGAGCATGGCGATGAGCATGTAGCCGACGTGGGCGATGCCGGAGTAGGCGAGCATGCGCTTGAGGTCGCGCTGGGCGATGGCCACGGCGTTGCCGATGATCATCGACAGGATCGACAGCGCCGCCACCATCGACGACCAACGGGCCAGGTGGAACGTCGGCGTCATGGCCGCGAAGATGCGTACCAAGGCGATGAGCGTGGCCGCCTTCGGAGCGACGGAGAGCCAGCCGGCCACGGGCGAGGGCGCGCCCTGGTAGACGTCGGGCGCCCAGCCGTGGAACGGCGCGACGGCGAGCTTGAATCCGAGTCCGGAGAGCAGCAGGACGAAGGCGATCGTCAGCAGCGGATTCGAGGCGTCGGCCGTGGCGAAGTAGCGGGTCATGGCCGCGAAGTTCGTCGACTGCGTGGCGCCGTAGAAAAGCGCCGTGCCGTAGAGGACGAAGCCGGTGGCGAACGCGCCCATGAGGAAGTACTTGAGGCTGGCCTCGTTCGAGATCGGAAGGCGGCGGTGGTAGCCGACGAGGACGAAGATGCAGATCGACAGCGTCTCCAATCCGAGGATGACGACGAGGAGGTCGAGGCCCTTGGCCATCATCATCATGCCGACGGTGCCCCACATCAGCAGGGCGTAGAACTCGCCGCCCTCGATCCCTTCGCGCTCCAGGTACTCGCGGGCGAAGAGCGTGGCCAGGATGGCGGCCAGGAGGAAGGTGATGTCGAAGAGCTGGGTGATGGCGCTGATCTGGTACGTGCCGCCGAAGAAGTTGCCGGCGCGCACGGCGTTCTCCGAGAGCGCCGTGACGATGAAGACGATGAGCGAGAGCGGCGCGGTCGTGCCTTTGAGCCTTGGAAAGAAGGCGGACCAGAGGATGAGCAGCATGCCGCCGGCGGAGAGGATGATCTCCGGGAGGACGGCGTTCATCCAGGCGTTCTCGATGAGGGGGTGGAGGGTCATCGGGCCCCCTTGTCATGACGATCGGTCAGCATCACCGCGCCGCCGCGGTTCTGCACCGTCGACAAGAGCTGCTGCACCGACGGCGTCATCTTGCGGATGAACGTGTTCGGATGGACGCCGATCCAGACCATGAGCACGACCAGCGGCACCATGGCCGCGATCTCGTTCCAGGCGATCTCCTTCACGTTCCGGTTCTCCTCGTTCGTGATCGGGCCGAAGAAGACTTTCTGCACGAGCCAGAGGAGGTAGATGGCGGCGAGGATCACGCCGGTGGTGGCCAGGATCGTCGCGCGCGGCTGGGTTTTGAACGAGCCGGAGAGGATGAGGAACTCGCCGACGAAGCCGTTGAGGCCGGGCAGGCCGACGGACGACAGCACGGCGATGATGAAGAACGTCGCGTAGACCGGCATCACGCCGCCGAGTCCGCCGTAGTCGGCGAGCTTGCGCGTGTGGCGGCGCTCGTAGATCACGCCGACGAGAAGGAAGAGCGCGCCGGTCGAGAGGCCGTGGTTGACCATCTGCAGGATCGAGCCTTCGATGGCCGTCTGCTGCAGGGCGAAGATGCCGAGGACGCAGAAGCCGAGGTGCGAGACCGAGGAGTAGGCCACGAGCTTCTTCATGTCCGGCTGCACCCAGGCCACGAGCGCGCCGTAGATCACGCCGATGACGGAGAGGGCGATCAGCCATGGCCCGTACTTCGCCGTGGCGTTCGGGAAGAAGGGGAGGACGAAGCGGAGGAAGCCGTACGTCCCCATCTTCAGCATGACGCCGGCGAGGATGATGGAGCCGCCGGTCGGCGCTTCGACGTGGGCGTCGGGCAGCCAGGTGTGCAGCGGGAAGAGCGGCACTTTGATGGCGAACGCCAGCGAGAAGGCGAAGAACAACAACGCCTCGGTGGCCATGCTGCGATAGTGCATGCCGTAGAAGTCGGTGACGGCGAACGACCAGATGCCGGTGTCGTGGAAGTGCAGGAAGGCCATGTAGATGATGCCGAGGAGCATCAGGAGCGAGCCGGCAATGGTGAAGAGGAAGAACTTGATCGCGGCGTAGATGCGGTTCGCGCCGCCCCAGACGCCGATGACGAGATACATCGGCAGCAGCGTCAGCTCGAAGAAGACGTAGAAGAGGAGGAGGTCGGTGGCGATGAAGACGCCGATCATGGCCGCTTCCATGATCAGGAAGGCGATGACGTACTCCTTCGGATGCTTCTTGATCGCGTTCCAGCCGGAGAGGAAGACGACGGGCGTGAGCAGCGCGGTGAGGAGGACGAGCCAGAGGGAGATGCCGTCGATGCCGAGCGAGTAGGTGATGCCCCACGACGGGATCCACGGCCGCGCTTCGACGAGCTGCATGCCGGCCACGCCGTCCTCGAAGTGGCTGAGGACGGAGAGGGCAACGAGGAATTCGAGGACGGCGGCGACGAGGCCGGCGAACTTGATCTCCGCGCCGAAGCGGCGGGGAACGAGCATCAGCAGGACCGCGGCGGCGATCGGGAGCCAGAGGAGGAGAGAGAGGATGCTGCTCATGCCAAATTCCCAGGGCGCAGGGCGCAGGGGGCGGGGCGCAGGTGATGTTCTCGCAGACGCGCGACCGCCGGCCATAGGCACGCACTCGTGCCGCGGCAAGACAACCA
>JBKOUP010000086.1:0-4301 GCA_046723495.1 Acidobacteriota bacterium | reverse complement strand
GGTGTAGATGGCGAAGATCGCGACAATCGCCAGCCCGATCGTGGTCCAGGTCTTCCAGTTCATCCAATCCATCACAACTGTTGATCCGTCTTCACGCCCGGCTGTTGGGCCGGCGCGCGGAAGATGGTCTTCAACCGCAGGTTCAGCGTCAATGGTCCGGTCGACGGTACGTTCGGCGCCGGCTGGGCCGGACGCCCTTCGCCGCCCACGATGCTCGTGTCGTGGCCGCCGGAGAGGGCCACGCCGTCGATGATCACGAACTGGTCGGAGAGCTCGAGCAGGTTGATGAGGCGGCGCACCTGCTGGTAGTTCCCCTGCACGGTGAACGTGATCGTGACGACGTCGGTGCCGAGGCCGTTGGCGGCCTTGGCGTCTTTCTCGGAGAGGGAGAAGGCGTGGCTGCTGCCGATCAGGCTGCTGGCGTTCTCGAGGCGCTTGACCTCGTTGATCAGCGCCGTCAGCCGCTCCGGCTGCGTGGCCCAACGATCGTTGTAAATGTTCGTCAGGTCTCCCTGGGCCTTGCGGTACGCAGCCACCTGCATCTCGGCGCGGGCGCGCTGCGTGCGCACCGACTGCAGGTGCTGCTCGGCGGCGTGCTTGTCGCTCTCCAGGCCGCTCAGGCGGTTCTCGTACTGCACGCGGTAGGTGAAGAAAAAGACGGCGTTGGCGAGGAGAAACACGCCCAGGATGGCCAGCGGGATCCGTTTTTCGCGCCAGCTCATTGCACGGGCCTCGCGATGGACGGGCGGAAGTCGACGCCGATGCCGAAGTCCCAATCGGTGCCTTTGTTCGTCTCCGCGGTCGGGAACGGCCTCGAGAAATGCGGATCGGCGTTCAGGCGATCGAGGGTCGAGACCATGCTGCTGCCGGTTTTTCCGACGCAGGAGAGCGACAGGTGCACGAGCCCGCTCTTGTTGAACGAAGGGCTGATGGAGAGGAGGCGGACGTCGTCGGGAAGGACGTGCTCCAGGCGGTCGAGGAGCTCGCTCCAGGAGAAGGCCCGCTCGGCCAGCACGGAGTTGACGTACTCGGTCTGCTTGCTCATGAGCAGGACGTCGATCCCGCGCAGCTTCTGCTCCGTCGTCTGGACCTTCTTCTGCTCCAGCTCCGTCTGGCGCTGCAGCGCGGCAATCTCGTCGCGCGTCGTTTTCGTATCGTGCTGGTAGCGGTACCAGGTGTCGAGGTTATTCAGGGCCATGATGGCCACGAGCAGCCAGCCGATGGCCATCACCGCGATGTACGGGCGGTAATCGCGGTAGGGCTTCGCGGCGAGATTGAGATGGAGCGGTTTCACCCGGTGAATACTCCTGTGCAGGCGGCCAGCTCTGCTTCATACGCGCCGGCGCCGGCGGGCGTTTGCTCGGCGACGTCGGCGAGCGAGAGCGTGCGCACCGGCGCCTGGAACTCGGCGGCGATCGTGGCCGGCAGCGTGCTGTCGACGTTGTTGCCGGCCAGATAGCAATTTTCGATGGCCGCGGTCTGCAGCGTGTCGCGGAGGTAGCTCGCGGAGAGCTTGATCTCCTGCTCGAGGGAGCGATCGCCGTGCAGGTTGCGCGAGCGGACGAACAGCGGCTGCGCGCCGCGGAAGGCGGCGGTGGTGAAGTCGTTCTCGCGAATGTAGAAGAAGACGCGGTCGCGCGTCGTGGCCGGCTCGCGGAAGGTGATGGCGTTCCAGATGTTCAGGCCCACCGGCTCGACCAGGACGATGTCGATCCCGGCGCCGGCGAAGAGGCGCTCCAGATCGACGAGCGTCTTCTCCACGGCGCTGAGCACGAGGACCTTCACCTGCGCGCCGCGGGCGATGACCTCGTAGGCCAGGCGCAGGGAGGCCGCGTCGATCGGCATGGTCCGCTTCAGACTCCAGCGCAGGATCTCCTGGGCCTCGTTCGGATTTTCGGGGAGGGCCTGCAGCTCGAGGATGTTGATGCGGAACCACGAGTCGGGCAGGAGCAGGGAGGCCTTGTCCCACCGTCCCGTCTCCATCTTCAGGCGGCGCAGGACTTCGGCGAGCGCGGCCTCGTTGCCGATCTGCGGCGTGACGACGCCCGGCACGATCGTGTCGGCCGGAATGCGGTAGCTCTTGGCCTGCTGGATGGCCAGACCATGCTTGGCCTTCACGACGCGGGCGTGAAGCAGCGCTTCGGAGTCGAGGACGAGGACGTCCGGTGGGAAGGAGCGGGCCATAGCTAAAAACCAGAAACCAGAAACCTGAAACCAGAAATGGACGTGAAGCCAGCGCCGGCGTTGCCCGAGCAACGCTGCCCTTCTGGTTTCTGGTTTCTGGTTTCTGGTTTCATGGTCATTCGACAAACGTCACCTTATTGATCTCGCGAAGGGTGGTCGTCCCCTCCATCACCTTCAGCAGCGCCGACTCGCGTAAAAAGTTCATCCCTTCCTCTTTCGCCGCTTTCTTGATCTCCGATGCCGGGCGACGATCGAGAATCATGCCGCGGATACGATCAGAGAGATCGAGAAGTTCCGAGATCGCGGCCCGGCCGTGGAAGCCGGTGCCGTTGCAGTCGATGCAGCCCGTCCCTTCCCAGAACGTCTTGCCGCGAAAGTCGCGCGGGTCGAGGCCCGACTCGACCAGGAACGCATCGGGATAGCTGACCTCGTGCTTGCACTCCCCGCAGATGCGGCGCACCAGGCGCTGGGCCAGCACGCAGTTGAGCGCGGAGACGAAGTTGTAGAGGTCGACCTTCATGTTCAGGAAGCGGCCGAGGACGTCGACCACGTTGTTCGCGTGCACCGTCGTGAAGACGAGGTGGCCGGTCAGCGCCGACTGCACGGCGATGGCCGCCGTCTCCTCGTCGCGGATCTCGCCGACCATGATCTTGTCGGGGTCGTGGCGGAGGATGGCCCGCAGTCCGCGCGCGAACGTCAGTCCCTTCTTCTCGTTGACGGGAATCTGGGTGATGCCGCGCAGCTGGTACTCGACCGGGTCCTCGATCGTGATGATTTTGTCCTCGGAGGACTGGATCTCCGAGAGCGCCGCATAGAGCGTCGTGGTCTTGCCCGAGCCGGTGGGGCCGGTGACGAGGACCATGCCGTACGGCTCCTTGATGAACTTGCGGAACTTGAGCAGCATCTCGTCGTCGAAGCCGAGGACGTCGAGGCGGAGGTTCTTGAACTCGGAGTTCATCGACTCCTTGTCGAGAATACGGATGACCGAGTCCTCGCCGTGCGCGGTGGGGACGATGCTGACGCGGAAGTCGATGGTGCGCCCGGTGATGCGCAGCTTGAAGCGGCCGTCCTGGGGCACGCGCTTCTCGGCGATGTCGAGCTCCGACATGACCTTGATGCGGCTGATGATCGTGGAGTGATGGCGCTTGTCGATCGGGTCGAGGGCCTCGTAGAGCACGCCGTCGATGCGGTACTTGACCACGACCTCGTTGTCGCGCGTCTCGATGTGAATGTCCGAGGCCCGGCGTTGGATGGCGTTGAAGACGATGGAGTCGACCAGCTTGATGATCGGCGACGACTCCTGCTGCGTGATCGAATCGATCGTCAGCGTCTCTTCGCCCTCGTCGTCGTCGCCGATGAGCTGCATGCGGAAGCCCTCGGTCGCTTCATCGAGCACGCGCTGCGTCGACTCCGACTTCTGGAGCTTGTCGCGGATGGCCGCGGGCGACGCGACCTTGACGCGCAGCGGCGCGCCGAGGAGAAGCTCGAGCTCGTCGAGCTTGAGGACGTCCGTCGGATCGCCGACGACGACGGCGATGTGCCCGTCGTCGCGCTTCTCCGGCAGGAACTGATAGCGGATCATCAGATCGAGGGGCACGTTGCGGAAGAGCTCGTGGTCGATCTGGAAATGCTCGAGGTCGACGTACGGAAAGCCGTACTGCTCAGCGAGGCGCTTGGCCCGGGCGGTCTCGCCGGTAGGGTCGGTCTTGTACAGCGAACGAGGATCGGTGGCCATGACGGTTATCCATTTCCCCCAACGTTGCTGAGCTGGAAGAGCGGCAAGTAGAACGCGTAAAGAAGGATGGCGATGACGGATCCCATGAAGACGAGGATGATCGGCTCGATGGCCGCCACCAAACGTTGCAGTCTGGCCTCGATTTCCTCATCGTAGAACTCGCTCACGTTGGCGAGCATTTCCGTCAGCGCGCCGGTCGACTCGCCGACTTTGATCATCTCGATGGCCAGATCGCTCATGACTTCGGTCTGCTCCAGCGAGTGCCACAGCGGCTCGCCTTCCCGGACGTTCTGGACGATGCCGAAGATCTTCTCCGACATCATCTTGTTCGTCACCGACTGCGAGGCGATCTCGATGGCCGGCACCATCGGCGTGCCGCCGC
>JBKOUP010000324.1:0-24052 GCA_046723495.1 Acidobacteriota bacterium | reverse complement strand
CGAGGACGCAGGGCTCGATCGAGCAGACGAACAACCGCCTCGATCACCTCGGCCAGCAGCTCACCGAGCAGCAGCACGACATCGACGAGCTCAAGGCCACGGCGGCACGCGCCGCTGCGGCCGCGACGGCGATGCCGCAGCCGTCGCCCACCGCTGCCACGCCGGCCGGCGCGCAGGTCAGCGTCGTGCCGCCGCCGGCGACGGGCGAAGATCCGGTGCAGGTCTACCAGTCGGCGTACCGCGACTACCAGCGCGGGAACTACGACCTGGCCATCTCCGGATTCAAGGAGTTCATCGCCCGGAACCCCGCGTCGGACCTCGCCGACAACGCCGCCTACTGGATCGGGGAAAGTCTCTTTTCGCAGAAGAAATATCGCGAGGCGATTCAGCAGTTTGACAGCGTCGTTACGAAGTACCCGCAGTCCGATAAAGTCCCCGGCGCGCTGTTGAAGAAGGGCTACGCGTACATCGCCACCGGCGAGAAGGCCAAGGGCATCGTGCAGTTGCAGTACGTGGTGCACGAGCATCCGACCTCGCAGGAAGCGGCGCTGGCGCGGCAGAAGCTGAAGCAGCTCGGTGTGGAATCAAGATAGAAGGAGCAGTTCATGGCAAATACCCGCTCGGCCGAGAAGCAGCAGCGTCAGGCCGCCAAAGCAACGGTGCGCAACCGCGCCGGGAAGTCCCGCCTCAAGTCGGCGCTGAAGAAAGCCCGCACGGCCGTCGGCTCCGGCAACGTCGACTCCGGCGTCGTCAGCACCGGCTTCTCCGAGATCGACAAGGCCGCCAAGAAGGGCATCATCAAGGGCAACACCGCCGACCGCTACAAAGCCCGCCTGTCGGCCGCCGCGAAGCGCGCGGCGAAATGACCTTCACCTAGCTGAAGGGCCGCAGCACGCACACAATCGAGGTCACGTCGCCCTCGGATGTGGACCGGTTCGTGGAGAAGTGGTTCCGGCGGGCTTACGATATGGATGTTTAGCGATGACCGAGCTTCACATCTCCGTGCCGGAGTCGCTTTTTGCAGCGCTCCGGAAGGCGCCGCACGAGTTCAGCCGCGAAATCCGGATCGCCGCGTCGATCCACTGGTATCAGCAAGCCGCGATCTCGATGGCGCGCGCAGCGGAGTTCGCGGAGATGAGCCGGGCGGAGTTCCTCAACGAGCTCGCTCGTCGTCGCGTCGATGTTTTCGTCGTCGACGACGAGGATCTCGCCAGGGAACTGCGGGATGCCTGACGCTCTGATCGTCAACGGCGACGACGCCGCTGCCGGCCAGCATTGTCGAATGGGACCTTGGTCCCGGTGAATCTGACGTCATCGCAGCGTGTCTGCAAATCGGTGGAGCGAAACCAGTGATCGATGACCTGGCCGGCAGGAAGTGCGCGGTTGCGCTCGGCCTGCGGCCAATGGGGACGCTCGGAGTGGTCATCGCCGCCCACCGCCGTGGCAAGCTGGCGGATCCGCACCAGGTGCTGCTCGATCTTCGCGCATCCGGAATGTGGCTTTCCAATGCGGTGATTCAACGCGCACTGCGATTAGCTGGATTGTCCTGAGCTACACCACTCCCCGAACGCGCGCATCACATCCTCGTCCCCGACGATCGGCCGCCGCGTGGCCATGTCCACCCACACGTGCGACGACGTCCCCGTGGCGTGCACCTTCTCCCCCGCCGCGTCGCGCAGCTCGTAGGCGAACTTCATCGAGCGGCTGCCCGCCTCCGCCACCGACGTGCGGATCACCACCTCGTCGTCGTAGCGGTACGGAATCCGATAGCGGCAGCTGATCTCCGTGACCACGAGGATGTAGCCGCGGGTCTCGATCTCCGTGTACGGGAAGCCGGCGGCGCGGCAGAGATCCGTCCGTCCGATCTCGAACCAGACGATGTAATTCGAGTGATGGGCGATGCCCATCTGGTCCGTCTCCTTGTAGCGCACGCGGACGCGGCTCTCGGTGAATGGCATGGGCTGGCATGGTAGGACAATTGCTCGATACAATGAGACGTGCGACGTAATAAAGCCCTTCAGCAGCTCACCGTTCCCCTCCTCCTCAGCGGCGCCACTCTCGCCACCCTCGAGCTCGGGCGGCGGATTTTTCGGCACTTGCAGCTCTTCTGTCCGACGCACGAGCCGCTGAAAACGTGGGACCCGGCCGACTACGGCCTGCAGCGCCACCGCGTCGACGAGATGTGGATCGAGACCGACGACGGCGAGCTGCTGCACGCCTGGTACTGCCGCGCCGATCGCCCGATCGCCTCCGCTCTTTATTGCCACGGCAACACCGGGAACCTGACCAATTTCGCAGACGTCATGCAGCACTTCGTGGACGCCGGGATCAGCGTCCTCCTCTTCGACTACCGCGGCTTCGGGCGCAGCAGCGGCATCCCCACGCTGCACGGCGTGGTCGACGACGGCATCACCGCGGCGCGCTTCCACGAAAAGATCCGCCCGAAGAACGTCCCCTCGATCCTCTACGGCTTCTCCATCGGCGGCGCCATCGCCGCGCAGGTCATCCGCCACCATTCTTTCGACGGCCTCGTGCTGCAGTCGACCTTCACCACGCTTCCCGACATCGCCCGGGCCGCCTTTCCGAAAATCCCGCTCCACCTCTTCGCCGGCCGCGTCTTCGACACGCTCTCCGTCGTGCGCACGCTGAAGGTCCCGCTGCTCATCCTCCACGGCACCGACGACGAGACCTGCCCCTGCTGGATGGCCCACAAGCTCCACGACGCCAGCTCCGCGCCGCGCAAGCGGATCTACGCGATCGACGGCGGCGGGCACAAGGACCTCTATGACCGCGACTGCGACAACCTCGTCTGGCTGATCCACCAGTTCGCGCAGGATCTGCCGCGCAACCAGCACGACGTAGCCGTGCCGCCGTCGATCCTCGATCAGGCCATCGACGGCGCCTTCCGCTGGATCCGCCGCCAGTGGCGCCTGCGCCGGCCGGAGCTCAACGGCGCCGTGATACGATCGCCGCGGTTTTAAGGGTTCTTCGTTGTTAGTTCTTAGTTCTTAGTTTCGCGTCCCGCATCCTAAGAACTAACAACTAAGAACTAAGAACCCGTTCTTCAATGCTTGCCGTAGTCAAATCCAACACTCTCGACGGTCCCGCCGGCACGGAAGTCCGCGAATGTCCCGACCCTCGTCCCGGCCCTGACGAGATCCTCATCCGCGTCGCCGCGGCCGCGATCTGCGGCACGGACAAGCACATCTACCACTGGGATCCGTCGATCCGCGACTCCGTGACGCCGCCGCGCATCTACGGCCACGAGTTCTGTGGCTTCGTCGAGCAGATCGGCGAGCGCGCCCATCGCCAAAACATCGCCGCCGGCGATTATGTCAGCGCGGAGATGCACGTCGTCTGCGGCGAGTGCCCGCAGTGCCGCAGCGGCAACGGGCACATCTGCATCCGCACGAAGATCTACGGCCTGCACGAGGACGGCGCGTTCGCGGAATTCGTCAAAGTCCCCGCTTCGAACGTGATCAAGCTCGGCCCCTACGTGCCGCTGCGCGTCGGCGCCTTCCTCGACGCCCTCGGCAACGCCGTGCACACGACGCAGCTCTGCGACCTGGCCGGAAAGTCCGTTCTCATCACCGGCTTCGGTCCGATCGGCGCGATGGCCGCCGCCATCGCCGAGCACAGCGGCGCCTCCACCGTCATCGTCACCGACGTCAACGACCACGCCCTCGAGTCGGCGCGGCGTTGGGCAGCCTCGCGCGACCTCGAGAACTTCCACGCTTTCAACATCAGCGATCCGCGCGACGCCAAGGCCGTCATCGACGCCATCACCGAGGGCGTCGGCGTCGACATGGTCTGCGAGATGTCGGGCGCCGCGGCCGCCGTCAACTTCGCCCTCGACGTCGTGCGCATGGGCGGATTCCTCTCCCTGCTCGGACTGCCGAGGGGACGGGCCATCACCATCGACGACTACACGAAGAACGTCATCTTCAAGGGCGTGACGCTGCAGGGCGTCATCGGCCGGCGCATGTACGCGACCTGGCAGCGCATGCTGTCGCTGCTGAGGTCGGGGCTCGACGTGGATTGGGTCGTGCAGGCCACCTTCGACTCGTTGCGAGAATTTCACGAAGGAATGGCTCGCTTCGACCGCAAAGAAGCGCTTAAAGTCGTCTTCTTCCCGGAGGGAGAGAAGGCCGCCGAAGCGCGCCTCGGCAAACGGTGAAAAAACGAATCGGCATCCTCACCGGGGGCGGCGATGTCCCCGGCCTCAACGCGGCCATCAAGTCGTTCGTGTGGCGCCTGCTCGAGGACGACGAGCGCTTCGAGGTCCTCGGACTGCGCCGCGGCTGGGCCTCGCTGATCAACATCGTCCCCGAGGAGACCGCCGACAACTCCGCCTGGATCACGCCGCTCACGCGCGCGAACACGCGCAACATCGACCGCACCGGCGGCACGGTCCTGCACACCTCGCGCGTCAACCCGGAAATCACCAAGCCCGAGGTCGTGCCGGCGCATCTGCGCGGCGCGTTCCGGCCCGACGAGCGCGGCCGCTACGACCTCACCCGCGTCACGCTGCGGACGATCGAGTTCCTGAAGCTCGATGCCCTCGTCGCCCTCGGCGGCGACGGCACGCTCAGCTTCGCCCGCATCCTCCACCAGCGCGGCGTGCCGCTCGTCGTCATCCCCAAGACGATGGACAACGACGTCTACGGCACCGACTACTGCCTCGGCTTCTCCACGGCCGTGACGCGCTCGGTCCTCTTCATCAACGACCTCCGCACCGGCGCCGCCTCGCACGAGCGCTTCCTCGTCGTGGAGCTCTTCGGCCGCTACTCCGGCGAGACCTGCCTGCTGGCGGCGTATCTCGCCGGCGTCGACCGCGCCCTCATCGCCGAGGTGCCGTTCGATTGCGAGCGGCTCTGGACGATGCTGGCGCAGGACAAGGCCGACAACCCATCGAACTACGCCGTTCTGGCCATCTCCGAGGGGGCGACCGTCATCGGCGGCACGACCGTGGAGAGCGGCGAGGCCGACGCCTTCGGCCAGCGCAAGCTCGGCGGCATCGGCGGCGTCGTCAGCGAGCTCCTGGAGAAGCGCTCCCGCGACAAAGTGATCTACCAGCGCCTCGCCTACCTCATGCGCTCCGGCGCCCCCGACTCGCTCGACCAGCTCGTCGCCAACAACTACGGCAGCCTCGCCGCCGACCTGCTGCGCCGCGGCCAGTGCGGGAAGATGGTGGCCGTCGTCGACGGCCGCTACACCGCCGTGCCGGTGGAGAACAGCGGCGAGGCCAAGAAACGCGTCGACATCGAGCGCTTCTACGACGCGGCCGAGTACCGGCCGAAGGTCGCGGACGTGATGGGGATGCCGATGTTCCTACATTAGTTGACAGGGAACAGGGAACAGGTGACAGGTCGAAGCACCACCTGTCACCTGTTCCCTGTTCCCTGTCACCTACTGGATGTTCGCCGCGAACTCCGCATCGAAGAAGAACGACATCGTGTTCGTGGTGATTTTTTTCGACTGGATCGTGCCGCTGATCGTGCCGCGCTCGCCGCGAACGCGCTTGAACTTGTAGTCGGGCACGCCTTCGAAGTAGCCGCCGTCGTAGGTGCCGGTCGGATGCTGCACGATGACATGGGACACGGTGTCGGACGGCGACGAGACGCAGACGACCACGCCGAGGATGCCGTCGGGGAAGTTGTAGTCGACGTCCTCGAGCTTCGTCCCGTTCGGCAGGGGCTTGTCGGTGAGGATGATCCTGGTGTCGCTATTCTTGTTGGTGAGCTGGTTCTTCTGATGATCGACGGCGTAGGCGTACTGCAGGACGATGGGCTTTCCGTCGATGGTGACCGAGCCGACGGCGCGGCCGAGGTCGGCGGCGAAGGCCGTACTTCCGACGAAAAACAAGAGAACAATCAACGCGCGGGCATTACGCATCGTGGGACCTCGATTTGTATGGTGACAAAAGTGTAGCACGGGCAAGATAAGATCCGGGCTATGCGACGACTCCTCATCGCCATCGCTCTGCTCGCCTCGCCCGCCTTCGCCCTGGAAGGAAAATGGACGCCGCAGCAGGTGCTGCAGCTCGACGCGGCCTGGCTGAAAAAACAAGGGCTGGAGCTGCCGCCGTCGCGGCTGTGGGATCCGAAGCGCGGCACCGGCCTGCTCGCCGCGGCCATCAACGTCGGCGGCTGCTCGGGCGGCTTCATCTCCGCCGACGGGCTGTTCATCACGAACCATCACTGCCTCTTCTCGATCCTGCAGGAGCACGCCACGCCGCAGAACGACGTCATCACGAACGGCTACGTGGCCGCGTCGCGCGCCGCGGAGCTGAAGGGCTCGACGGCGAAGGTCACGGTGCCGCGGCGCTTCACGGACGTGACGAAGGAGGTGCTGGCGGCGGTTCCGCCCGGCGCGGACGACGCGGAGCGCCACCGGGCCATGGAGAAAAAGCAGAACGAGATCGTGGCGGCGTGCGAGAAGCAGCCGTCGGCACGCTGCACGGTGAAGTCGTTCGACAACGGGCTGCAGTACGTGCTCGTCGACGCCCTCGAGCTCTCCGACGTCCGCCTCGTCTACGCGCCGCCGCGCGCCGTCGGCGAGTTCGGCGGCGAGGAGGACAACTGGATGTGGCCGCGCCACGCCGGCGACTTCGCCATCGGCCGCGCCTACGCGAACGGCGCGCCGTTCAAGTCGGAGCACTATTTCCCGATCTCGACCGCCGGCATCAAGCCCGGGGACTTCGTGATGGTCCTCGGCTATCCAGGCATCACGTACCGCTCATTGACCGCCGACGAGATGGCCAAGCAGCGCGATCTGCTCTACGCCATGCGCGCCGACGTCTTCGGCGAGTGGATCCGCATCCTCGAAGAGACAACGCGCGGCAACGCCGCGGCAACGATCACGGTCGCCGCGACGCTGAAGTCGCTGAACAACGTCTGGAAAAACGCCGGCGGAATGCTGGCCGGTTTCCACCGCGGGAACATCGTCGAGAAGCAGCGCGTCGCCGACGAGGCCGTGCTGCAGTGGGCGAAGTCGCGCCCGCAGTATCGCGACGCTGTCACGGCCTACGACGAGCTGAAGACGATCATGGACGAAGACCGGCGCATGGGGATGCACGACTTCCTGATCTTCGCGACGATGCAGACGTTCAGCCCGACGACGCCGCCCGGCCCGAAGGCGATCGACTTCGCCGTCTCCGTGGCCCGTTCGTCGATCGAACGGCAGAAGCCCGACGCCGAGCGCAAGTCGCTCTTCATGAACCGCAACCTGCCGCGGCTGCGCGAGCGCCTGGAGCGCGAGCAGAAGAATTTCTTCGAGCCGGCCGACAAGGCGATGTTGGCGGCGGTCATGCGCCGGCAGACCATCGCCGCGCTCGACGGCGTGAACATCGAACAGCTCTATGCATCGACGAAGCTCTTCGACGTCGCCGAGCGGAACAAGATGCTCGGCGAGACGCCCGAGGAGCTGCACGCGCGGCACGATCCGCTCGTGGAGCTCGGCTTCGCTCTCGACCGCGAGCTGCGCACCTACGACGAGCGGCAGGACCGCCGCGAGGGCGCGGTGGCCCGCCTCCGCCCGCAGTGGCGCCGCGCCGTCCTGGCGCACGCCGGGAAGCCGGTGGCGCCCGACGCGAACGGCACGCTGCGCGTCAGCTTCGCCCACGTGCAGGGCTACACGCCGCGCGACGGCCTGCGGGCCACGGCGCAGACGACGCTCGCCGGCATCGTGCAGAAGAACACGGGCGCAGAGCCGTTCAACGCCCCGAAGACGGAGCTCGACGCCGCCGCCGCGCACCGCTACGGCCGCTGGCGCGACCCGAAGCTGGGCGACGTGCCGGTCGACTTTCTCGCCGACGCCGACACCACCGGCGGCAACTCCGGCTCGCCCGTCGTCAACGGCCGCGGCGAGCTGGTGGGGGTGAATTTCGACCGCGTGTGGGAGAACGTGGCGAACGATTTCGGCTTCAACCCCGAGGTCGCCCGCAATGTAAATGTCGACGTGCGCTATCTGCTATGGATGCTCGACGAGGTGCAGCACGCGAACGGCGTGCTGCGGGAGCTGGGCGTCGCATCCAACGGCCGCGCGTCCGTCGACCGCATGCTCGACGACTGGCATCAGGCCGCCGCCGACGCCGACGAATCGCGCTACTTCGCCCACGCCGCCCCCGAGTTCGTCTTCCTCGGCACGGACGCGACGGAACGCTGGGACCTCGCCGCCTTCCGCGCCTTCGCCCACCCCTACTTCGCGAAGGGAAAGGCCTGGACGTTCGTCCCGCGCGAGCGCCACGTGATCATGAGCCCGCGCGGCGACACCGCCTGGTTCGACGAAAAGCTCGACAGCGCCTCATACGGCGAGTGCCGCGGCAGCGGCGTCGTGCGCAAGATCGACGGCGAGTGGAAGATCGCGCACTACAACCTGACGATCCCAATCCCGAACGCGCTGGCGAAGCGGGTCGTGGAGATGATCCGGTCGCAACCTCTCGCAAACTGAGCCCGATCGAATCATTTACTCATGACTCGTCGTGCGCTTGGATGACCGGCTGGAGTACTGCGTTTTGGAGTTGCCTCATCGCTAGCGTGGCCTGCAACACGCTCGCGATATGCCTCTCCACCATAGCGCAGAAGCATAGAAATGCAAGGGTCGGGGATCGGCAAAACCTCTTTCTTCTTTGATCCGTCTGAGACGCAGGAGTGATCGATGCTATTTCTGCTCTTCCTGCTCGCGGCAGAAATCCCCAACCCGAACATCGACATGCCCGGCTACCTGCGTGTGGCGCACGAGGCCGCGGAGTATCGCGCCAACCGTCGCGTCTCCGAGGAGGAGTTCCTGCGCATCAGCCGCGAGCCGGGCGCGGTGATCCTCGACGCCCGCAGCAGCGAGAAGTTCCGCGAGCTGCACGTGAAGAGGGCGGTAAATCTCAGCTTCCCCGACATCACCGCCGCCAGCCTCCGCGCTGCGATTCCCGATCCGAACGCGCCGGTGCTGATCTACTGCAACAACAATTTCCGCAACGCCGAGTCGCCGTTCCCGAAAAAGGCCAGCACGGCGTCGCTGAATTTGTCGACGTTCATTGCGCTCTACAACTACGGATACCGAAACATTTACGAGCTCGGGCCGCTCGTGGACATCGAGACGTCGAAGCTCACGTTCGCTTCATCCCCTTCCGCGCCCGAATGACGAAATGCACCGGGCAGCCGGTGAGCGCGAGCGCGTCGCGGAACTGGTTTTCCAAATAGCGCCGATAAGAAAAATGCAACGGCTCGTCGGTATTGGAGAAGAGCGCGATCGTGGGCGGCTGGGCGCGTAATTGCGTCGCGTAATAGAAGCGGCGGGGGCGGCCCCGCACGGCGGGCGGATTGTGCTGCCGGACGGTGCGCTCCAAAATCGTATTGAGCTCCGATGTACGGACGCGTTTGCGGAAAGCGGCGGCGATCTCGTCGATGCGCGCGAAGAGTTTTTCGACGCGGCGACCGGTCTTTGCGGAAATGAATTCCACCGGCGCGTAGGCGAGGAATTTCAGCTTGAAGCGGATGTCCTCTTCGAATTTCTTGGCGTCGTCGGGGCTATGCTGTTCGGCGTCCCATTTGTTGACGACGATCAGCGCGGCCTTCCCCGCTTCCTCGGCGTAGCCGGCCACAGTGGCGTCCTGCGCGGCCACGCCCTCGGTGGCGTCGATCATCACCAGCGCGACCTCACTGCGCTCGATTGCTTTGCGCGCGGAGATCACGGCGAGCTTCTCGGCCTCGTCCGTCGTCTTTCCTTTGCGGCGGATGCCGGCGGTATCGACGATGATGTAGCGCCGGCCGTCGCGCACGAGCTCGGAGTCGATGGCGTCGCGCGTCGTGCCGGAGATCGGCGAGACCACGGCGCGCTCGTCGCCGAGGAGGCGGTTCAGAAGCGACGACTTCCCGACGTTGGGCCGGCCGATGATCGCCAGGCGGACCGGCGCGTCCTCATCGGATTCCTCGGCGACCGATGACAGCGGCACGACCTCCGCGATCGCATCGACGACGTCGTCGATCCCTTCCCCATGCTCCGCCGAGACCGGCAGCAGGCGCTCGAATCCGAGCTCGTAGAACTCCGTCACGCTCTCCTCGGCGTCCTTGCGGTCGACCTTGTTCACCAGCAGTAGCGTGCGGGCAGCGTCGGCGCGCAGGTCGTCGGCGATGTCGCGGTCCTCGGCCACGATGCCCGCGGCGCCGTCGACGACGAAGAGGATCACATCGGCGTTCTGCAGCGCGCGCCTGGCCTGGGCGCGGATCTCGCCGGCGTACGCGGACATCGGCGAGTCGCCGTACTCGAGGCCGCCGGTGTCGGTCAGCTCGTAGCGGCGGCCGTCATCGAGCTCCACGACCTCGCTGAGGCGGTCCCGGGTCATCCCCGGCAGGTCGTGGATCAACGCCCGCCGTCTTCCCGCCAAACGGTTGAAAAGCGTCGACTTGCCGACGTTGGGCCGACCGACGATGACGACGCGCTTCAGACCTGCCTCCGCCATGCCGCCATGCTACAATGAGCACGCAAATGTCCGTCTCCTCTCCCACCGATTCCTGCCGCCTCTGCGGCGCTCCCATCGACGCGCGCGACGCACGCCGCCGCCTCTGCGGCATCTGCGACGACTACGCGCAGCACGTGGCCCTGCACAGCAACAAAGGCCTCGAGCGCATCGTCGGCGAGCTGCAGAACCAGCCGCTGTTCCGTGAGCCGGCGCGGCGCGGACATTGAGGTTCTTAGTTCTTAGTTCTTGGTTCTTAGTTTTCGCCGACGTGAAGGTTCGATCCGGCATTCCTAAGAACTAACAACTAAGAACTAAGAACCCCCGCGCACATCAGAATTCGAACCCAAACATCGGCACGAAGTTCCAAGCAATCCAGAACAGCACCGCGCCGATCACGGTGTTGATGAAATTCATCGCCCCGTTCGGCACCGGGCTGCCGGCGCGGCGGTTGATTCCGCCGAGGATGCTCTCGATGTACGAGCCGACGAAGCCGCAGGCGGTGAGGACGGCGACGGTGTGGAAGCGGTCGATGACGACGGTGCCGGTGAAACCGGGGCGGAGGTGGTGGACGGCCATCGCCACCGCGGAGACGCCGACGATGAACGCCGCCACGATGCCGGCGAGGGTCCCCTCGATCGAGATCGCCCCTTCGGTGCCGCGCGGCACGCGCCGGAACGACAGCGGCAGGAAGGTGACGCGGCCGAGGAGTTGGCCGATCTCCGAGCCGGCGGTGTCGGCGGCGGCCGTGGTGAGCGCGGCCACGCCCATGAATAGCGGGACGAGTCCGAGCCCGCGCCAGCAGGCCACGGCGCAGACCGCGGCCACGCCGACATTGGCAAACGCGTGCGCGGCGCCGCGACGTCCGCCGCGCTCCTGGGCCAGGCCTTCCTTCGCCTTCTTCGAATAGCCAAGCTTCGTCGCCAAAGTGCCGACGATGAAGAACGCCAGGAGCGCGACGTAGAGCGCCGGCCCGCCGCCGACGACGATCACCGCGCCGAGAACCCAGCCGGCGATCGCGCCGGAGAGGTCGACCGTGCGCAGCGCCCACCCGGCGAGCGCAAGGATCGTGTGCACCGCCAGCCACGGCCAGGCGACCGACGGATGCATCGACGAGGCGAACGGCGCGATGGCGGTCGCGGCGAGCGCGGCGCCGGCGACGAGCGGGACGACGATGTTGTCGTTGAGGCCGAGGGGCAGCGTCTCCGCGATCGCGCTGACCACGAGCACGAGCGCGAGCGCCTCGATCCGCGGATGGCCGAGGTACTGCACGCTGACCGCGAACGCCGCCGCACCGCCGAAGACGAGGAACGCCAGCGCGCCGCCCCAGCTCTTCTGCCGGTTCCACGGCAGCGTCGCGATCGGCATGGCCCGGCCGATCACGGTTGCGAAGCCGTCGCCGAAGGCCATCAGCGCCCACGCCACCGCGGCGATCTCGATGTGCCAGTTGAAGACGAGGATGAGCGCGCAGACGGTGGCGGGATAGAGGACGATGCCGGCGTCCCAGCCGCGTTCGTGCCGGGCGATGCCGCGCCCGACGAGGCGGTGCAGCACGAGCCAATTGATGACGATGAAGGCGGCGGCCACGAGGGCCGCGTAGCGCCACGGAATCCACTTCAGCGCGAACGCGCCGAGGCCGACCGCGATGTGGATCGACTTCCGCAGCGGTTCGTTCGTGGTGAAGGACGGCACGTCGCTCATCGGGTTCTAACGTATCACTTCGTACTCGCTCTGGACCAAGCCGCTCGGGTAGGAGCGCGTGGCGACGTGGCGGAGGCGGACGTCGTTCGGCAGCGCTCCGAAGATCGAAACGCCGTCGCCGATCAGCACCGGCACGCGCGTGATGACCAGGCGATCGATCTGCCCGGCGCGGAGGAATCGCTGCACGGTGTCGCCGCCGTCGACGTAGAGGTGCTTGGCGCCGCTCGCCTCCAGCTTCGCGGCGATCTCCCGCGGATCGCCGCTCATCTGCACGACGTTGCGCCCCGCGGGCAGCTCCAGCGGACGGCTGCTCAGCACCACGATGCGCTTGCTCTCCGGATACGGCCACGACCCGAACGACGCCACGAGCTCCCACGTCTTGCGGCCGAAGACGATCGTGTCAACCGAGGCCATGAGCTCGTCGTAGCCGTGGGGCTCGGGCTCGTCCGGCAGAAAATCGAACCGGCCGTCAGGCCGGGCGATGAAGCCGTCGACGCTCGCACCGACGAAGACCGTCGCTTTCATGCCTCCTCCGTGTGCGCTTCTGCCCACGGAATTGCGAATTTCGAATTTCGAATTCAGAATGGAGAGAACCGGAGCGCCTTCGCCAACGGACTCCCGCATTCTTCTTTCTGAATTCGAAATTCGGATCTTCGCAATTCCGTGGCCTCCCTCCCGTCACCTGTCCCCTGTTCCCTGTGCTCTGTCCCCTAACATTACAATACCCGACCCATGCCCGAAGTGCGCCCTCCCCTGCTCTCGGTGATCGTCCCCTGCTACAACGAGCGGGCGACGGTGGCCGAGTTGTTGCGCCGGGTGCGGCACGTTCCCATCGACAAAGAGATCATCGTCGTCGACGACAAGTCGACCGACGGCTCGAAGGACGTCGTGGCCGCGCTGGCGCGGCAGTGGCCGGAGATCCGCCACATCCTGCAGCCGGTGAATCAGGGCAAGGGGGCGGCGCTGCGGCGGGGCATCGAGGAGGCCCGCGGCGAGATCGTGATCATCCAGGACGCCGACCTCGAGTACGACCCCGAAGAGTATCCGAAGCTGATCGCGCCGATCATCGACGGCGACGCCGACGTCGTCTTCGGCTCGCGCTTCGGCGGCTATCCTCGGCGCGTGATGCTCTACTGGCACCGCCTCGGCAACACCTTCCTGACGTTCCTCTCCAACGCCACGACGAACCTCGACCTCAGCGACATGGAGACCTGCTACAAGGTTTTCCGGCGCGAGGTCATCCAGTCGATCAAGCTGAATTCGAACCGCTTCGGCTTCGAGCCCGAAGTCACGGCGAAGGTGGCCAAGCGCGGCTACCGCATTTACGAGGTGCCGATCTCGTATTACGGCCGCGACTACTGGGAAGGAAAAAAGATCAATTGGAAGGACGGCTTCAGCGCCATCTGGACGATCCTGCGCTACGGCTTCTTCGACGATCCGGGCAGCGAGCCGGCCACGTGGGGATCGCTGCGCCGGCGCAGCTCGCTGCGCCGCTACAACCGCTGGATCTGGGAGCGCGTGCAGCCGTACGTCGGGCAGCGCGTGCTCGAGGTCGGCGCCGGCACGGGGGCAATGACGCGCTTCCTCTACGGGCGCGAGCTGATCGTGACGACGGACAAGGAGACGCCGTACATCGATCGCCTGCGCAACGCTTTCCGCCGCCGGCCGGGGATCGTCGTGGAGCGCTTCGATCCCGACGCCGGCGACACGCAGGACCTGGCGCGCTACGCGTTCGACACCGTCACCTGCATCAACGTGCTCGAGCACACGGCCGACGACGCCGGCGCGCTGCGGCGCATCCACGAGCTGCTCGTGCCGGGCGGGCGGGTGATCGTGTTCGTGCCGGCGGGGCATGGGCTGTTCGGGACGATGGACCAGAGCGTCGGGCACATGCGCCGTTACGAAAAAGAAGAGCTGATCGCGAAGCTGCGCGAAGCGGGGTTCGAAGTCGAGGACGTCGGCTATCAGAACCGGATCTCGAAGGCGGCATGGTGGCTGAACTCGAAGGTGCTGAAGCGCCGCGGGCTGCCGCTGGCGCAGTCGCGGATCTTCGACCGCTTCGTGCCGCTGATCCGGGCACTCGAAGGGGACAACCCCGCGAGCGGGTTGTCGTTGGTGGCGATTGGACGAAAAGGCGATGAAGCGTTGCGCGCTGATTCTGGCGGGCGGCGGCGGGACGAGGCTGCGCCCGCTGAGCTCCGAAGAGAATCCGAAGCAATTCCTAAGACTCTTTGACGGGCGGTCGCTGATCGAACTGACGTTCGCCCGCGTGGCGCGCGCCGTCGACAGCGTCTACGTCTCGACGACCGAGGCGTATGCGGCGAAGACGCGGGAGCTCCTGCCGGAGCTGCCGGCGGACCATGTGATTGCGGAGCCGTCGCGGCGGAACACGGCGCCGGCGATCGCCCTGTCGTGCTTCACGATCGCGGAGCGCGAAGGCGACTGCGCGATCGCGGTGCTGGCCTCGGATCACTACATCGCCGACGAGGACGAGTTCCGCCGCGTGCTGGGGCAGGCCTTCGACTTCGCCGAGCGCGCGGACGACCTCGTCTGCATCGGCATCGCGCCGGCGGAGCCGAACACCGGCTACGGCTACCTCGAGCTCGGCGCGGAGATCGAGCCGGGCGTCGTTCGCGTCGTCCGCTTCACGGAGAAGCCGTCGCTCGACGTCGCGGAGCAGTTTCTCCGCGCCGGCAACTACGCCTGGAACGCGAGCATGTTCGTCTGGCGGGCGAGCGTCTTCCGCGCCGCGTTGGACGCGCACGCGCCCGAGGTCGCGCGCGTCACGCGCGAGCGCTACGCAGAGGCGCCGTCGATCTCGATCGACTACGCGCTGATGGAGAAGGCGCCGAACGTCGCGGCCATCCGCGGCGATTTCGGCTGGTCGGATGTCGGTTCGTTCGAGGCGCTGAATCGCGTTTTAGGGCGCGAATAGCCCCTCGGCATTCTCCCGCAGCACGCGCCGGTTCACCTCGTCGCCGAAGCCGAGGGCCAGGAAGTCCTCCACGTTCTTCTTCGGCGAGCTCACGCCCGGCGACGGCCAGTCCGTCCCCCACAGCACCTTGGCGCTCATGTCGCCGAGGCGCGGCACGTACTTCGGCAGCGCCTTGGGCGGGATGCCGGAGAGCTCGAGGTAGACGTTGCGGTGGCGGCGGGCCAGGAAGAAGGCCGTGTCGCCGTAGAGCGGGCGGCCGCTGTGCGCGAGGATGATCGGCAGCTCCGGGAAGTCGACGGCGACGTCGTCGATCGGCATCGGGTCGGCGAAGACGTTGCGCGCGCGCGGGAAGACCGACGTGCCGGTGTGGAACATGACCGGGACGCGGCGCTCCTCGCACTCGCGGTAGATCTCCGCGAGCTGCCACAGCTCGCCGCGATACGCATTCGGCGCGAAGAGCTGGTGGGGCGGATGGATCTTGATCATGCGGATGCCGAGGTCGAGCACGCGGCGGATCTCGTCGCGGACGTTCATCTCGTGCAGCGGGTTGACCGAGCCGGCCGGCAGGAGGCGGTCGCGGTGCGCGCGCGTGAAGGCGGCGATCCAGTCGTTGACGTCGCGCGTGAAGCCCATGACGTCGGGCGAGACGTAGTTGATGCAGCAGCAGCGCTCGATGTCGTTGGCGTCGAGGAAGCGGACGACGTTGTCGGGCGCGTCGAGGATCGTGCCGGCGTCGCGGTGGGCCTCATCCTCCGCCACGAGCGCGAGCGCCTCGGGCTTCATCATGCGCCACGGCTGGATGTGCAGGTGGACGTCGAAGACTCTCACGCCAGCATCACCAGGCGCATGCACGTGGCCGTGCTCGGACAGGCATCCTGAAACTCGCGCGAGCTCAGGAGCTGCGGGTGGACTTCGTCGCGATCGATGGCCTTGAAGCCGCGCTTGCGGAAGTAGTCCTCCGCCGTCGTCGTCAGCAGGTAGAACTCGCGCAGGCCGCGCGAGGCCAGGCGGTCGAGCAGTTGCCGCACGATGCGCCGGCCGAGGCCGCGGCTGCGGTAGCCGGGATCGACGGCGATGGAGCGGATGAGCGCCGCGAACTGATAAGCCTCGGCGCCGCCACAGGCCACGATCCGGCCGCCGTCGCGCGCGATGACGAACGTGCGCCAATGCTCGTCGACGCCGGCGGTCGGCAGCGCATTCACGGCGAGAAGCGCTTTGATCGCGTCGACGTCCGCGAAGGTCGCCGCCGTGATCGCAATGTCCGGCATGCCGCGAGGATACTACGAAGGGGGCGGGCACGAAGCCCGCCCACCCAACGCTACTGCTTGCTCTTGTCGCTCCAGCTCTTGTCGCTGGAGCTGATGTCGCTCGACTTGTTCAGATCGCTCGACTTGTTCAGGTTCGACGAGCCGCCGACCTTCGAGCCGCTCTCCATACCGCTGGAGCCAACGCTGCCGCTCTGGCGGCTGATCGGCTCGTTCAACTTGTCCTCCGACCGCCCGATGTTCTGCCCGAAGTCGGCCGAAGTGTCGCTCTTGCTCTTGTCCTGCGAGATGTTGCTCTGTCGCATCTTGTCTCGGTCACGGTTCTCCATATGCGTTCCTCCATTGTTAATGTTGGGGCCGCACTGGCTCCCGAGTTATTTGTAGTGCAACGGAGGTGCCGCGATCTCACTTGAGCTCGAATACGACCGAGACGGAAAACGAGAGCTCCTGCGTGCCCGACTCGACCGGAACCTCGCTCACGGCCTCGGCTTTGGCGGCCATCACGCGCCCCATCATCGGCCTCGGCGGCGGCGTCACTTCCGTCCCCTCGGTGATGTTCGTGACGCGCCCGAGCGTCCGCCCCGCCGCGCGGGCCAGCAGCGACGCCTTCGCGCGGGCATCGTCGAACGCGGCCTTCAGGCCCTGGTCGCGGCCGCGGTTCGGATCGGAGACTTCGAAGTTGAGTCCCGAGGCCGTGTTGACGCCGGCGCCGATCGCGACCTGCAGCAGCTTGCTCGCCGAGGCGATCTCTTTCTTGCGCACGGTGACGGTGTTGTTGACATGATAGCCGAGGAGGCGCGGCGGCTGTCCCTGCTGCGAGTAGTCCTGCTGCGGATAGATCGAGAAGCCCGACGTCTGGATCTCCTCGGACTTCGCGCCGGCGGCCTTCAGGGCGGCGATGACGCGCGCGACGCGCTCGTTGTTCTCGTTGACGGCGGCGTCGACCGTCGGCGCCATCGTCTGCACGCCGGCGTTGAAGGTGAAGCGGTCGGGGACGAGCGTCACCCGCCCGGTGCCGCTGACGCTGACGGTCTCGGGCATCCCGGGCGGTCGCGGCGGCATCGACGCCGGCTGCGCCAGCGCCGCCGCGGCGATAAAGATCGTGGCCAGAAATGTTTTCATGCGAGCTCCTCGTTTGGCGGTGCGGTCATCATATGGCTGATCCGAACGACAAGGTCCAGGGCCAGCCGCCCGGCCGTTACTACGTCGATTCGCAGTGCATCGACTGCGATCTCTGCCGCGAGACCGCGCCTGCAAATTTCCAGCGCAACGACGAAGCCGGGTTCTCCTACGTCTACAAACAGCCGGAGACGGAGGAGGAAGAGACGCTCTGCAAGGACGCGCTCGACAACTGCCCGGTGGAAGCGATCGGGAACGACGGCACTTAATGCGTCCTTTTGTCGACGCTCACCTGCTCGTGCCAGTTGTCCGCTAACAAAACCTCGATCAGCTCCTGCAGCTCCTCCATATGGAAGGGCTTCGTCAGCGCGGCGGTTCGGTTGTTGCCCTTCGTGATCGTGAGGATGTCCCCCTTCCCCGAGGCCACGACGACCGGCGTCTGATTCCCCTGCTGGACGTACCAGGCGATCCACTCCTCGCCGCTCATGCCCGGAAGGTTGAGATCGAGCAGGATCAGGCGCGTGTCGGGATTCCGCTGCAGCAGGCTGATGCCCTCGACGGCGCCGGAGGCGGAGAGGACCTCATAGCCCTTCTTCTGGAGGTACGACTTGTACAGCGCCAGGACCTCGGGGTCGTCTTCGATGGCGAGGATTTTCGCGGTTTTGTCCTCGTCGCCTCGAGCTGGTTCGAGCATAGTCGGCTCTCCCCATGCGAAGAGCGTGCAAGCTACGCCGAGGCCTCGAACATGCGGCGCAAGGCCCGCTCGGCGGGGACGCGGACGTCCTCCGGCACCTCGATCTCGTAGCGCATCAGAGCCAGCGAGTCGCGCACGTCCTCGAGCGACGTCACCTTCATGAACGTGCAGAGCTTGCAGCCTTTGAGGAACGTCTTGTCGGGGACTTCCATCGCCAGCCGGTCGGACAGCCCGCACTCGGTGACGACGAGGAAGCGCAATGCCGGCCGCTCCTTCGCGTACTTCACCATCCCCGACGTCGAGAGGACGGCGTTGGCCTGCTTGGCCACGTCCTCGCGGCACTCCGGATGGACGAGCACCTCGAGCTCGGGGTCGGCCGCGCGGATGCGGGCGATCTCCTGCGGCGTGATCTGCTGGTGGACGTAGCAGAAGCCCTCCCACGGGATGATGTTCTTCTCCGGCACCTGCTCGGCGACGTGGCGGGCCAGGTTGCGGTCGGGGACGAAGAGGATGTTCGCGTTCGGCAGCGTACGCACGACCTTGGCGGCGTTCGCCGAGGTGACGATGATGTCGGAGAGCGCTTTGACCGCGGCGGTCGTGTTGACGTAGGAGACGACGGCGAGGTCGGGATACTGCACCTTCAGCTCGGCCATGCGTGCGGCGAGATCGGTGGCCGGCGCAGAGTCGGCAAGCTGGCAGCCGGCAGCGAGGTTCGGCAGGAGCACGGTCCGCGACGGGTTCACGATCTTCGCCGTCTCGGCCATGAAGTGCACGCCGCAGAAGCAGATGACGTCGGCGTCCTTGACCTTGGAGGCCATGAGGGCGAGCTCGAGGGAGTCGCCGACGAAGTCCGCGACTTTCAGGATTTCCGGGCGGTAATAGTTGTGGGCGACGATGACGGCGTTGCGCTGCTTCTTGAGGGCGCGGATCTCCGCGTGCAAGGCCTCGAAGCGGACGACGTCCTCCTCGGTGTAGTCGTACGTTTTGACGCGGCTCAGTTCTTCAAAGAGAGTGGTGGTCATCGAAAGGTCACGATTGTAGCGCCGAGGTGGGCGTCGTCGCGCCAGCCGTGCACGAAGTCGAGCGTGGCCAGCATCTGCCGGATCAATGCACGCTGCACGCCGCGCCCGCGTCCGTGAATCAGTCGCACCTCGGCGAAGCCGCGCTCGTGCGCGGCCACGAGGTACTCGCGGGCCACGTCGCGCACGTCCTTCGGCAGGAAGGCATGAAGGTCGATCGAGTCTTCGATCGGAACTTCGAAGGCGTCGTCGTCCATCACATCCCAGGCCACCGTCCCCGCCCGCCCCGCCGGCGATTCGGATAGCCAGAGTCGTCGCGGCGCTCCTGCCCGCGGCTCTGCATCGCGCTCTGCAGCGACTGCCACTGCCGCTGCGTGAGGATGGCCCGCTCCGCGGCGAGCAGCTGCGCCTGATGCTCGAAGGCGCTGTCGCGGATGGCCCGCAGGCGCATCGCCGCCGTGACGACGTCGGCGGCCGCAGGCTTGTCCGTGTCGAGCAGCGTGCGCAGGTCGCGCGCCGCCGTGCCGCTGTCGCGCTCCAGTCGCGCGATCTCCTCTTCGTGCGGCTTGGCGATCTTGTCGAGCTCCGTGAACTGGTCGTTCGAGAGACTGACCCCCGCCTCGATCTGCGGGTCGTGCCACCACTGCGCGGGCGGCATCATGTCCAGCGGCCCGCTCGCCGCCGGCGGGCGATAGCCGTAACCGCCGCCACCGCCGCGCATCGGCCCGCGTTGGGGCGGCTGCTTTGTGTCCGATGACGTGCAGGCGGCGAACAGGACGAGGGCGATCGCGGCGATCCGTTTCATGTCAGCTCCTACGGCGCGAAGCCTTCAACGTTGAATATGCGATACTTTTGGCCTCCCATGGTCCTCTTCAACCACGCCACGCGCGAGATGACGGCGAAGATCGTCTACTACGGTCCCGGCCTCTGCGGCAAGACCACGAACCTGATGGTCATCTTCGACGAGCTCGAGCCGAACAAGAAGGGAAAAATGCTCTCGCTGGCGACGAAGACGGACCGCACGCTCTTCTTCGACCTGCTCCCCGTCGACATCGGCAAAGTCGGCGCCTTCAATCTCAAGATCCAGCTCTACACCGTCCCCGGCCAGGTCTTCTACAACGAGACGCGCAAGCTCGTGCTCAAGGGCGCCGACGCCGTCGTCTTCGTCGCCGACTCGCAGCCGGCCATGGTCGAGGCCACGCGCGACAGCTTCGCCAACCTGATGGAGAACCTGCAGGAGAACAACATCGATCCGAACGACACGCCGCTGGTGATCCAGTACAACAAGCGCGATCTCCCCGGCGTGCTCCCGGTCGAGGAGTTGCAGGACAAGCTCGGCTTCGAAGGCTATCCCTACACCGAGGCCTCGGCGATCAAAGGCGAAGGGGTGATGGAGACGTTCCATCTCGTCTCCAAGATCACCGCCAAGCATCTCTTCAGCCGCCTCAAGGGAAAGAGTGGCGTCGTGGAGCCGGTGGTCGAGAAGAAGGCGCCGCCGTCGCGGCCGAAGCTCGATCTCAAACCGGAGGCGCCGCCGCCATCGCCCGAGCCCGAACCCGAGCCGCCGAAACAGCCGGAGATCAATCCATTCGCCGACTCGGTGCCATTCCCGGAGTCGAGCCCGTACGAGCGGATGGAAGAGGTGTCGCTCGAACAGCTGCTCTCCGAAGGACGCGAGCGGCCGGCGACGCTGCACGGCAACGTGCCGGTGCCGGTGCCGCTCGACGAGGTCGAAGAGCTCGGCGCCGAGGCCATGGTCGAGGAGGCGCCGGTCGCGGTGGCGGTGGAGGAACCGGAGCCGCCGTCGCCGCTGGAGATCCGCGTCCGCGAGCTCGAGGAGCAGATCGAGTCGATGCGCGCCCAGCACCGCGCCGAGATCGAGCGCATCCTCCGCGATTTCGGTGATCTGAGTGACAGCATTCGCTCCCGTCTCTGATGCTACAATCGCCCGCCATACCACTCTTATTTGGAGGAAAAATGCGTCGAATTCTCCCGGTAGTTCTCTGTCTTGGCGTCGTCCTCACCGGCTGCAAGGCCAAAGAGATGATGGACAAGGCCGCAGTCAAGCAGGACCTCGAAAAGCGCGGCACGATGGACCTGATGAAGGAGGTCGCCAACGATAAGTACGATCCTCCGAAGGACGGCCACCTCACCGACGGGCAGGTCCAGATGTACATGAAGGTCCGCGAGCACGAGAAGGTGATCGCCCAGGCCGCAAAGGAAGAAGCACAGAAGCACGCCGCCGCCGCCGACAAGGCCGGCGACAAGTCGATCTCCGGCATGATGGAAGGCTTCAAGACCATGGGCGCCGCCGCGGAGATGCTCACCGCCGACATCCGCGCCGCGAAGGACCTGCACTACAACACGGCCGAGTATCAGTGGGTGAAGGGGCAGATCCTCGCCGCCAGCACCTCGGCGTACGCGGAGAAGATGGGCCAGGCCATGAATGCCTCGCTCGACTCGACGTACCAGCAGATCAAGAAGCAGTACGACGAGGCCAAGGATCCGCAGATGAAGGCGATGCTGAAGCAGTCGCTCGACTCGATGGAGCAGTCGCGCGCGGAGCAGGCCAAACAGCAGCAGCAGGTCGACCCGGCCATCACCTACAACCGCCAGCTGCTGTCGAAGTACGAGAACGCCCTGAACGCCTACGCGCACGAGCTGTCGAAGTACGAGGACAAGCCCGGCGACGCGAAGAAGTCGGTCGACGAGTTCCAAAAGAACGTCGACAAGACCGTGCAGGACGCGAAGACCGCGAAACCGTAGGGGCACGGAGCGTGCGCCCTTCGTCTAGCCTTCGCTGCTCGCGCTGCGATTTCACGCACGCGATCGACCGGCTGTTCAACCTCTGCCCGAACTGCGGCGCGCCGCTGCTGGTGGAGTACGAGCTCACGGAGACGCCGTCGCTGCGCGCGCGCTGCGACATGTGGCGCTACGTGGACGTGCTGCCGGTCGAGTCGGAGGCGGAGATCGTGACGCTCGGCGAAGGGTGCACGCCGCTGCTGCGGGCCACGCGCTACGACAACGTCTGGATCAAGGACGAGTCGAAGAATCCGACGCGCTCGTTCAAGTCGCGCGGCATGGCCGTGGCGGTGACGATGGCGAAGAAGCTCGGAGCGCGCTCGCTGGCGGCGCCGACGGCAGGGAACGCCGGCGCCGCGCTCTCCGCCTACGGCGCCCGCGCCGGCCTGCCGGTATTCGTGGCCATGCCCCAGGACACGCCGCGCTCGATCATCGATGAATGCCGCGGCTACGGCGCGACGGTGGAGCTGGTCGCCGGCGTGATCACGGACGCGGCCAAGCGCGTGCAGCAGTTCATCGCCGAGAACGGCGGCTTCGATCTCTCGACGCTGAAGGAGCCATACCGCATCGAAGGCAAAAAGATCATGGGCTATGAGCTCCTCGAAGACCTCGGCCGCCTCCCGGACGTGATTCTCTATCCCACCGGCGGCGGCACGGGCCTGATCGGAATGTGGAAGGCCTTCGACGAGATGCAGCGCCTCGGCTGGATCGGCGACGAGCGCCCGCGGATGTACACGGTGCAGTCGAGCGGCTGCGCTCCGATCGTCCGCGCGCTGGAGCAGGGGCTCGATTCCGCGCCCGAGTGGGAGTCTCCCCACACCGCCGCCTGGGGCCTGCGCGTCCCGCGCGCGATCGGCGACCGCCTGATGCTGCGCACCCTGCGCGATTCCCGCGGCGGCGCGATCGCCGTCGACGACGAGCAGATCGAGCCCGCCGCCGCGGCCGCACGTCTGCACGAGGGCGTGGATGTCGGCCCCGAGGGGGGCGCGGCGTTCCTCGCGTACGAGCGCCTGCGCGACGAGGGGGCGATCCCGCGCGACGAGACGGTGGTGGTGTTCAACACGGGCGGGGATAAGTACCGCTGATGGCGTAGGATAGTCGTATGACAAAGATTCTCCGCGCGTCCGAGGTCGCGCAGAACTTCGACGCAGTACTTAACGCCATCGCAGAAAGCGGCGATGAAGTGCTCGTCGAAAGAGATGGCCGAGTGGTGGCGCGGCTGGTGCCGAACGGGAGACCGAAGATCACGCGGGAATCAATGCGCGGGCGGCTCCGGATCGTCGGAGACATCGTTAACCCGTTAGATGAGCCGTGGGAAGCGAACGACTGATCGTTCTGGATACTCACGCGTTCGTCTGGTGGATGAATCAGCCGGACGATCTTTCTCGCGCAGCGCGCGCCGCTTGCGAAGAAAGCGAGATACTCGGAATCCCTGCGATCGCCTGCTGGGAGATCGCGTTGCTTGCGTCCCGTGGCCGCTTGCTCGATCGAATCGACATCCGTTCATGGCTCGTCGATGTTTTCGAATTTCGCCAGAATCTCCTTTTACCACTGACACCGCAGATCGCGATCACTTCGGTAACACTGCCTCCGCAAATCGGCCGCGATCCCGCCGATCGCCTGATCGTCGCCACCGCGCTCGAGCTCGGCGCACCGCTCGTCACAAAAGATCACAGAATCCGCGACGCGAACCTCGTCCAAACCATCTGGTAACTACAGCGCGTCCGCGATCCGCCGCGCGATGGCGATATAGCCCTCATCCTTCGGGTGAAAGCGATCCAGCGACAGCCGGTCGCGGAAGGCGAAGATGTCGTACGTCTCCACCACCACGATGTTCGGATCGTTCGCGAAGCGTTGCGCGAGCATGGCGTTCCAGCGGTTCACGAACATCGTCAGGATCGGGCCGAGGGGTCCCTTGGCGTAGGGGTTGTACAGGCCGATCACGAAAATGCGCGCCTTCGGGCTGAGCGTGCGGAGCGTGCGCACGATCTTGTCGACGCGGTCGAGCACCGTCTTCATCACGCCCTCAGGATCGCGCGGCGTGCCGGCGCGCCAGTTGTAATC
>JBKOUP010000178.1:0-17585 GCA_046723495.1 Acidobacteriota bacterium | reverse complement strand
CCTAAAGCGGCGCGCTGTTAATAGGTATTCCCTATGGTGAAGGTGAACGTTTGGAAACGGTCGCCCGGCTTCTTCCGCGGATTCACGGCGTAGATGAAGCGGATCGGGAACTGGAAGACGGGGAGGAAAATGCGCAGCTCGGCGCCCGTCGAATAGCGGAGATCGGCCGGCCGAACTTTCTGGCCGTAGCCCCAGGCCCAACCGCTGTCGCCGAAGAAGACCAGGCGCAGCGGATCGTTCACCTTGACGATGTACTCGCCGTTGAAGATGGCCTGCTTGTAGCCGCCTCCGATGACGGGATTGCCGGTGCTGACGAGCTCCTGCGGGCCGAGCGAGCCGTACTCGAAGCCGCGCACGGAGTACTCGCCGCCGACGAAGAAGCGCTGCCCCTTCGGCACGCAGAGGACGATGTTCTTGGCGATCTGTTCGTCGAGCGTGTTCGCGCAGTCGTGGCGCAGTGGGATGACGTAGCCGAGGTTCGTGTTGAAGCTGAAGGAGCTGTTGCGCGAGAGCTTGAAGAATTTCGTGAAGTCGAGCGTGGGGCGGACCATGTGAATCGTGCCGCCCAGCGGTCCGCCGGAGTAGGACAGGGCCATGGCCGTGCGCAGGCCGCGCATGGCGTCGAAGGGGTTGTCGCGCGAGTCCCAGACGTACGACGGGCCGATGCTCGACTGGGTGAAGACGAAGTCGGAGATGTCGGAGACCGGCACGTTGCCGTTGATGTCGGGACCGACGTTGCTCTCGTAGTGGCTGCGCACGTGCTCGAGGCCGTACGAGAAGGAGATGCTGTCGAAGCGGTGCACGCGGTAGCCGTAGACGACCGAGCCGCCCTTGGTGCGGTCGTTGTAGCCGATGTACGTGGGGAGGTTCGTGTAGCGGTTGAAGAGGGAGATGCCGAGGCTGTTCGGCGTGTCCATGAACCAGGGGTCGGAGTACGAGGCGGAGAAGAAGTTCTGGCGGTTGCCGCGCTGGAAGCTGAGGCCGAGGTTCTCGCCCTCGCCGAGGAAGTTGCGCGTCGAGAACTGGGTCTGCACGAAGAAGCCGACGGCCTCGGAGTAGCCGCCGCCGAACTGGATGTCGTTCTTCCCTTCCTCGTTGCCCTTCACCGTCACGTCCACGGTCTTCTTGTCGGGGTTGACCTTGAAGTCGGGATTGTCGGTGACCTTGTAGTAGCCGAGCTGGCCGAGCTTGTAGAGCGACTGCTTGAAGGTCTCCATGTCCATGATCCCCCCCTCGTTGAGGAAGATCTCGCGGCGGAGAACCTTGTCCTTGGTGGTGGTGTTGCCGGTGAACTCCAGGCGGCCGAGGCGGAACTGGTCGCCCTCGTAGACGGTGATCTTGACGTCGGAGACGCCGTTCTCGTGGTTGACGTACTCGGGATTGATGTAGGCGTAGATGTAGCCGAGGGCGCGATAGATGTCGCTGGCGTTGTCGACGCGCGCCTGGATGGGCTTGCGGCGGATGATGTCGCCCTTCTTGAAGCCCCAGTCGCGGGTGAGGGTCTCGGTCTTGACGACGGTGTTGCCGGAGACCGTCACGTCGCCGAGGCGGTATACCTGCCCTTCCTTGACCGGGATGACGATGTTGATGCGCTCCTTCTTGCCCCGCTTGACCTGCACGACCTGCGGGTCGCCGAAGGAGACGCTCATGTAGCCGTAGTCCTGGTAGTAATTCTTGACGTGCTCGAGGTCTTCGTCGAGCTTTGAGGGGACGTAGAGGTCCTTTTTGCGGATCCAGGAGATGATGCCGTGGGGCTTCACTTCCTTCATCTGCATGCGCAGGCGGCGGGAGGAGAAGCGCTTGTTGCCGGAGAACTCGATGGAGTTGACCGTGGCCTTGACGCCTTCGTTGATGATGAAGACGACGCGCTTCTCGCTCGGCTCGTAGGTGTCCTCGGTGACGCTGTCGACGGTGACGCCTTCGTAGCCGGCCTCGGTGTAGCCCTTCTTGATCGACTCGGCGGCGCGACGGACGAGGTTCTGCTCGATGGTGTTGCCGACGTGGAGGTCGACCTTGTCCTTCTCGAGCTGTTCGTTGATCTTGGTGTTGTTGAGCTCCTTGTTGCCGCGGAACTCGACGCCGGCGATGCGCGGGCGCTCCTTGACGACGACGCGGATGACCACGCCGCCCTGGTCGCCCTTCTCGGTCTCGATGCGGATGTCGTCGAAGAGGCCGGTCTGCCAGAGATTGAGGAAGTTGCGCTGGATGGCGGCGGGATCGTAGGGATCGCCGGGGTTGACGCCGAGGTAGACGCGAATCGTGTCGCTGGCGACGCTGGTGTTGCCGGTGGCCTCGAAACGCTCGATGCGCTGGCCGGCCAGCGCGGTGTTGGCGGGCGGGGGCGTGGGGGCGGCAACGATGCGGCCGCTCTCGGGCCGCTCGATGATCTGGCCCGGTTTCGGTTTCTGCGGCTCTGTCGGCGGTGTCTGCGCCTGCGAAGTCGCGGCGATCATCCACACCGCAAAGACAAAAATAGAGAGTCGTTTCATAGATTTTTTTTTGAGACGAACGAGCCCAGCGCTAGGTCACGCGCGGTGAACAGCGAAGAACGGGGGCGCATTCTAGCGCATCAGGCGTACGTCGCCCGCCCGCCGCCGAAGGACCAGTTCTCCTTGCTGACCTCGACGAGCGCGATCATGACGTCGTCGGATCGGATTCCGATCGCCCCAAGTCTCTTGGCGATGTCGGCGTAGAGGCTCTTCTTGATCTCGACCGTACGCCCGGCGTTGAGGACGATCTCGACGATGACGAGCCCCTCGGAGCGCTCGACGCCGCCGTACTGCGGATCGGCAACGATGTTGTCAAGCGGCAGAAACACCTGGAAGCGGTCGTCGGGCGGAACGTTGGCCTGAGCGACGAGGGCGTCGTGGATGGCCTCGCCAATGGCCTTCGGCACCGGGTATCGATCGCGACGGTAGTAGATCTTCACGAACGGCATCGGCGCAGCATATCGCGGGCAAAAAGGTTGCAAAGTTATTTGCGCATTATGCAAAAGCTCCTTCTTCCCCTTCTCCTCCTCCTCTGCGCACTGCCGCTCTTCGCCCAACGCCAGTTCAGCATCGCCCCCGAGGCGACGATGACGTCGCCTGTGCCGCAACTCCTGTTTGCCGGCTCGGGCAGCGTGCAAGGCGCGAACGGCACGTTCTTCCACTCCGACATCACGGTGCTGAATTACCGCTCCACCGACCAGCGGGTGGCCTTCACCTGGATCCCGAACGGCGGTACGGCGACGACGACGATCCTGACGATCAACGCCGCCAGCGGAATGATCTCGCAGGACTTCGTCGGCTCGATCTTGCATCAGTCGGGGCTGGGCGCGCTGCTGATCACCGGCGTCGACGCGAACGGCAACTTCGACCCGAACGCGCGCCTCTACGCGACGGAGCGCGTGTGGACGCCGCAGCCGGGCACGACCGGGACGACGTCGCAGGCGTTCCCGGCCATCGCCACGAGCGACATCAATCTCATCCGCGCCACGATCCTCGGCCAGCGCCTCGACTCGCAGTACCGGACGAATGTCGGCATCGTGAATCTCGACAGCGTGGACCGCTCGTTCGCCATCCTGCAGACGACGGACGATCCGAACAATCCGGTGAACCAGAGCAACGTCACGGTGCCGGCGAGGTCGATGGTGCAGGTGCCGCTGCCGCTGCTGGCGTCGTCGGCGTTGCAGATCGTGGTGCAGCCGCTGGTGGCCGTCAATCCGACGCTGTGGATGGCGTACGGATCGAGCGTCGACAACGTGACGGGGGATAGCTGGTCGAGTCTGGGATTCCAGGCACAGTAGACGGACAGGGAACGGCTTACCTGTTCCCTGTCGCCTGCCAACTCTGACCTGCTTTCCACGTAATTAGCCGTCGCATGACGGCGATGGCGATCGAAGAGCCTGATGATCCCCTGCAGCGGGCCCGCGCGGGGGATCACGACGCGTTCGGAGAGATCGTCGCCGCGCAGCAGGCGATGGTGTTCAGCATCGCCTTCCACTTCTTCAACGACCGCGACCGCGCCGCGGACATCGCCCAGGACATCTTCCTGCAGCTGTACCGCAACCTCGGCGCGATCACCACGCCTTCGCATTTGGTGCACTGGCTGCGGCAGGTGACGACGCGGCGCTGCATCGACGAGGTCCGGCGCGCGCGGCTGCGCGCCGTGCCGCTCGATGACGTGACCGAGCTCGCCGCCGCCGACCGGGCCGCCGATCCGCTCCTGGGGCGCACGCTGCGCAAGCTCGTCACGTCGCTGCCGGAGATGCAGCGCCTCGTCGTCACGCTGCGTTACCAGGAAGAGCTCGGCCCGAACGAGATCAGCCGCCTCGTCGGGCTGCGCGTCAACACCGTCAAGAGTCAGCTCCACCGCGCCCTTCTGGCGCTGCGGCGCAAGCTGGAGGAAGCAAATGGATGACGAACTGAAGGCCGCGCTGCGGCGCAAAGAGCCGCCCGAAGGATTCACGGAGCGGGTGCTGATGTCATGTCGAGCGCAGCGAGACATCCCCCGCCGCGCGCCGAGGCGCTGGCGGTACGCGGCGGCCGCGGCCGTGCTCATCGCCGCGATCGCCGGCGGCGAAGCGTACCGCGTCGTCCGCGCCAAGCAGCAGATGCTCACCGCACTTCACATCACCAGCGCGAAGCTCCGCGACGCGCGCAACCACGTCATGAGGTGAATCGCATGAAAAGACTCGTCCTGACCCTGCTCGTTCTCGCCGTGGCCGCGCCGCTGTCGGCGCAGCGCCTCAACCTCGACCTCCCCGGCCTCGGCGACAAGGCCGCCGAGGTCGTCGACGTCACGCTCGACGGCCCCATGCTCCGGCTGGCCGCGAAGTTCCTCAGCAACGCCGATCCCGACGAGCGCGCCGCCCGCGACGTCGTGCAGAAGCTCGAAGGGATCTACGTCCGCAGCTACGAATTCGACAAGGACGGAGAGTACGACCGGGCCGTGCTCGACCGCGTACGCGCGCAACTCGGCGGGTCGTGGAAGAAGATCGTCAACGTCCGCGGCCGGCATGAGAACTCCGAGATCTACATCGACACGCGCGGCGATCAGCCCATCGGCCTGCTCGTCATCGCCGCGGAACCGCGCGAGCTGACGGTGGTGAACATCGTCGGGCCGATCGACATCGAGAAGCTGAGCGCGCTGGAGGGGAACTTCGGCGTGCCGCGGATCTCGAAGAGGGAGAGGCATCATGAGTAAGCGCGCGCTGCTGGCCGCTCTGCTGCTCGCCGCCGCCGTGCCGCTCCACGCCGACTTCAACTCCATCGAGCGCGCGCTGACGGTCCGCCTCGGCAAACCGACCTACGTCCCGCTGCTCGGGCTCGTCCGCCTCGCCACCTGGATCGTGCGCCCCGAGGGGGTGCACGATTTCCAGCTGGCCGTGTACGAGGGGCCGCGCCGCGCACTCGACAGCGCGGAGATGGAGCGCATCGTGGCCCGGGAGATCCCGCCCGGCTTCTCGCCGCTCGTGCGCACGCGCGCGCGCAACGGCGAGTTCGCGTTCATCTACGCGAAGCCGAAGGGCGATGATCGCGTGGAGCTGTTCATCGTCGCCCATGACCACGACGACGGCGATACGACGCTGGTGCGGGTCGACATCGATGCCGCGCGCATCGCCCGGAAGGTGGGCGACAGTAAGGCGATGGTGAAGATGGCGAAGAGGTAATGCTGACAATGGGGTCCTACGACGTCAGCTCCTCCGCGACGCGCGGCATCAGCAGCACCTCGTTGCCGTTCATCGTGAAGTCGACCCGCTCCGGGACGCTGTCCTTGTGGCGGATCATGAACTCCGACAGCTCGTCCTCGATGTAGCGCTGGATGGCCCGGCGGAGCGGGCGGGCGCCGGAGTTCGCTTCCTCCTCGGCCTTCTTGAGCAGCCAGTCGAGCACGCTCTCGTCGACGGCGATCTGCACGTTGTGGTGGATCAGGGCGATGTTCACGTCGTCCACGAGGAGCTGGCAGATCTGGCGCAGCTCGATCTTCGTCAGCGGGTTGAAGATGATGATGTCGTCGATGCGGTTGATGAACTCCGGCGAGAACTCCTTCTTCAGTTCCTGGTGAATCAGCTGCTCGGCGGACTTCTGATCGCCCTCGGCGGTCTTCTCGCGGAAGCCCATGTGTCCCTTCGTCGTCAGGAAGCGCGTGCCGAGGTTGCTGGTCATGATGATCAGCGTGTTGCGGAAGTCGACCTGGTTGCCGAGGGAGTCGGTCAGCAGGCCGTCCTCGAGAATCTGCAGCAGGATGTTGGCGATGTCGGGGTGCGCTTTCTCGATCTCGTCGAGCAGCACCACCGAGTACGGATTGCGGCGGACGCGCTCGGTGAGCTGGCCGCCTTCCTCGTGCCCGACGTAGCCCGGCGGCGAGCCGATGAGCTTCGACACGGCGTGCTTCTCCATGTACTCCGACATGTCGAAGCGGATGAGATGCTTCTGCGAGCCGAAGAGGAACTCGGCGAGGCGCCGCGCCACCTCCGTTTTTCCGACGCCGGAGGAGCCGAGGAAGATGAACGAGCCCATGGGGCGGTTCGGTGAGGCCACGCCGAGGCGGGAGCGGCGGATGGCGCGGGAGATGGCTTTGATGGCCTTGTCCTGGCCGACGATGCGCCGCATCAGCGTCTCTTCCATGTTGATGAGCTTGGCCGCTTCGTCGGCCTCGATCGACGTGACGGGGATGTCGGTCCAGGAGCTGATGATCTCCTCGACGTCCTTCTTCGTCACCTCCATCATCTCTTCGCCGACCGACTCGCGCTCGGCCTTGAAGCGCTCGATCTCTTCCTTCAGCTCGATCTCGCGCTCGCGCAGGAAGACGGCCTTCTCGAAGTCCTTGTCCGAGATGGCCTTCTTCATCTCCTTGACGATCGAGCGGATCTCCGCCTCCAGGCGGCGCAGGTTCTGCGTGTCGGCCACGCGGCGCAGCTTCACCTTGGCGCCGGCCTCGTCGAGGATGTCGATGGCCTTGTCGGGGAAGAAGCGGTCGGTGATGTAGCGGTTCGACTGGTAGACCGCGCTGCGGATGGCCGTGTCGCTGTACTTGACCTTGTGGAAGGCCTCGTAGCGCTCCTTCACGCCTTCGAGGATCTGCAGCGTTTCGTCCTCGTTCGGCGGATTGACGTTGATGGCCTGGAAGCGGCGGAGCAGCGAGCGGTCCTTTTCGATGTAGCGGCGGTACTCGCGGATGGTCGTGGCGCCGATGCAGGAGATCTCGCCGCGCGAGAGCGCCGGCTTGAGGATGTTCGCCGCGTCGAGCGACCCCTCGGCCGAGCCGGCGCCGATCAGGGAGTGGATCTCGTCGATGAAGATGATGATGTCGGGGTTTTCTTTGAGCTCTTTGATGATGCCCTTCAACCGCTCTTCGAACTGCCCGCGGTACTTCGTGCCGGCGACGATGAGCGACAGGTCGAGCGAGAGAATCCGCTTGTTGGCGATGAACAGCGGCACGTTGCCGTCGACGATGCGCTGGGCCAGGCCTTCGACGATGGCGGTCTTGCCGACGCCCGGCTCGCCGAGGAGGATCGGGTTGTTCTTCGTCCGCCGGGAGAGAATCTGGATGATCCGCTCGACTTCTTTCTCGCGCCCGATGAGCGGGTCGAACTGGGCCTGATGCGCCATGGCTGTGAGGTCGCGCGCGTACTCGGCCAGGAACGGCAGCTCTTTCTTCTGCTTGTCGGCCTCGCGCTCCTTGAGGATCGAGATCGTCTCCTCGCGCACGCCGTAGACGTTGAGGCCCTTGGCGGTGAGGATGCGCGCCGCGGTCGACGACTCGACGCGGAGGATGCCGATGAGGAGGTGCTCGGTGCCGACGTACTGGTGGAGCATCGACTCCGCCTCGTGCGCGGCGTAGGCGAGGATCTTCTTCGACTCCTCCGACAGCGGCAATTCCGCCGAGGAGGAGATGCGGTCGACGAAGAGGCGGTCGCCCTCGACTTCGCGGCGGATCTGCTCGGGCTTCACGTTGAAGCGGGAGAAGATCTCCTTGATGATTTCTTCGCCTTCGCGCAGGACGCCGAGGAGGATGTGCTCGGACTCGATGACGCGCGAGCCGAGCTTGGAGGCTTCATAGCGGGCGAAGAAAAGGGCGCGGCGTGCTTTCTCGTTGTATTTTTCGAACATGATGGATTTTATCGCGCACGCATCTCGAAGATGCGATCACATCGCTGTGCGAGCTCCGGATTGTGCGTGACGATGACCGAGGTCAGACCTCTCTTCCTGTGACATTCTCGCATTAAGTCGAACACCCGCTCACTCGTTTCGAGATCGAGGTTGCCGGTCGGCTCGTCGGCGAGGAAGACCTGCGGGTTGGTCAGCAGCGCCCGGGCGATGGCCACGCGCTGCTGTTCGCCGCCGGAAAGCTGGTTCGGAAAGTGCCGGGCCCGGGCATCGAGTCCGAGCTCGGAGAGCAGCGCGGAGGCGCGGTGCAGCGAGTCGTCGCGGTCGAGGCGTCCGATCCAGCCAGGCATGGCTACATTCTCGACGGCGCTGAACTCCGGCAGGAGGTGATGAAACTGAAACACAAAGCCGACGGAGCGGTTGCGCCATCGCGCCAGGTCGTCGTTGGACATGGTGGTCAGCTCGCGGCCGGCGATGTTGATCTTTCCGTGATCGGGCCGATCGAGGCCGCCGAGGAGATGGAGCAGGGTCGACTTGCCGATGCCCGAGGGACCGACGACGGCGAGCATCTCCCCACTCTCGACGGAGATCGTCAGGTTCTCGAAGACGCTAACCGGCACCTCGGCGTTGCGATAGGTCTTCGAGAGACCCTGCGCTTCCAGAAACGCCATGGCGGATCGATTATAAGCACGCGCCGTGCTCAACCGCCGTGAGCGGGCGCACGCAGCGTGCGCCCTCAGCGCAGTTGATTCATTCGCGCCGCGAGCGCGGCCACCGATCGCTCGTCGAGCGCCACGTGCACGACGCTCTCGCCTTCGATCATGCCGACGGAGGTCGGGTAGTCGAAGCGCCGCGGCCCGGCGCTGGCCGGATTGAAGAAGCGGACGTTGCCGATGACCTCGTTGTGCGGCAGATGGCTGTGGCCGAAGACGACGAGGTCCGCGGGCGTCCGGTGCAGCGAGGCCGCTACCTCCGCGCGGAGCTTGCGCGGGCGGGGGAGGACGTGCGTGATCAGCATGCGCATGCCGCCGATGGTCTTGCGCACGATCTGCAGGCCTTCGCCGTCGTCGTTGTTGCCGGGCACGAAGATCACCGGCGCGAGCTGGCGCAGCGCGCGGAGGATTTGCTCGCCGCCGACGTCGCCGGCGTGGACGATGTGGTCGACGTTCGCGAAGACTTCGAGGACGCGCGGATGGAGGTAGCCGTGCGTGTCGGCGATGACGCCGACACGCGCTACCCCGCCCAGACGCTCGCCCTCTTCGCCCACGGCGATTCCTGATAGCGCTGCTGGAACGCTTGCGCCGTCTCGCCGAGGGCCGCGCCGTTGCCCGTCCCCTTGTACTTCGACACGCCCGCCCAATACTGCGCCTCGGGCGCCGAATCGCTGTTCGGATGCTGCTCCACGATCTCGCGGAAGCGCCGCTCCGACTCGTCGAAGCGCTTCCCCACGAACGCCGCATGCGCCAGGCCGAGCTTCAGCTGCGCGAGGAAGTCGTCCTTCGGCAGGAAGCCTTCGAGGCGGTGCCGCTCCTTGCCGTCGGGATCGAGAATCAGAATCGTCGGCGTCCAGTTCGCGCCGAAGCGCTCCATCGGCTGCGCGTCCTTGCGCACGTCGAAGCGCACGGGGACGAAGTTCTTCGAGATGAACTCGCTCACCTCGGCGTCGGGGTACACCTCGGCTTCCAGCCGAGCGCATCCCCCTCACATCGGCGCGGCGGTGAAATCGAGCAGCAGCGGCTTGTTCTCCCGCTTCGCTTCCTCGAGCGCCTCGTCCGCGTTCGTCTTCCAATCGATTGCCATACAGCCCTCCTTGCCCTACGCTCGCGCCATGCGAATCATCTGCCTCCTTCTGCTCGCTCTGCCCGCGCTCGCCGACGACGTGGCCGACGCGCGCGCCGTTTTCGAGGGCAACCTCGCCGCGATTCGCGAGCACAACCGCGACAAATACCTGTCGTACTACCTGCACAGCGACCTCCTCGTGCGCGGCGGGCCGACCGGCTTCAGCACCGGCTTCGATGACTTCGCGAAAAACGCCGGCAGCGGCTGGCCCGACCTCATCGAGGCCAGCGACATCCACCTCACCCAGCTGCAGCCGGGCTGGGTCTACGGCACGTACCGCTACCGCGTTCGCTACGGCGCCGACGAGCACAGCGGCATCTCCGAGCGGCTCTTCGTGCATACGCCGGACGGCTGGAAGATCGCGGTGACCGGCGCGGTCGACACGCCGCCCGGCACGCCCGCGCCGCCGCGCGCGATCGTCGGCGCGACGCTCATCGACGGCCGCGGCGGCCCGCCCGTGCCGAACGCCACGATCGTCATGCGCGACGGCAAGATCGACTGCGCCGGCGCGTGCACGGCGCCCGAGGGCATCGACGTCGTCGACGGCAAGGGGATGTGGGTGACGCCCGGTCTGGTCGACGCCCACGTGCACTTCTCGCAGACCGGGTGGGCGGATGGGCGGCCCGACGCGATCGACGTCCGCGGCACGCATCCGTACGAGCAGACGATCGGTGAGAACCGCAAAGATCCCGAGCGCTACGGCCGCTCCTACGTCTGCTCCGGCGTCACCTCGGTGTGGGACGTCGGCGGCTACACGTGGACCCTCGGCCTGCACAACCGCTTCGAGAACAACACGAGCGTTCCCCACGTCGAGGCGGCGGGGCCGCTGCTGTCGACGCTCGACCACTGGCTGAATCTCGCCGCGGAGCGGCAGTTCATGGTGCTGAAGGACGAGAAGTCGGCGCGCGACGAGGTGAAGTACCTCGCCGCGCAGGGCTCGCGCGCGATCAAAGTGTGGTGGATCGTCACGCCGGAGCTGCCGATCGAGCCGGTCGCGCCCGCGGTCTCGGCCGCGGCCGACGAGGCCCACAAGCACAACCTGCCGCTGATCGTGCACGCCACGGGGCTGGCCGAGGCGAAGGCGGCGCTGCGCAACGGCGCGAACGTGCTCGTGCACAACGTCGACGACGTGCCGGTCGACGACGAGTTCATCGGCCTGGCGCGGCAAACGCACGCGATCGTGATCCCGACGTTGACGGTCGTCGGCGGCTACGCGCGCCTGGCGCACGGCGTCGCCGACCGCAAGCCGCCCGTCGTCGACGATCCGAACGGCTGCGTCGACCGCGCCACGCTGGCCAAGGTGGCCGAGACGGCCACGCTCGATCCGGCGCTCGTGACCGCGACGCGCATCGAGCGGACGGACAAGCGCGTGGCCCGCATCAACACGGTCTCGCCCGCGAACCTGAAGAAGCTCGTCGACGCCGGCATCGCCATCGCCACCGGCACCGACGCCGGCAATCCGCTGACGCTGCACGGCCCGGCCATTTACGCGGAGATGGAGGCGATGCAGAAGGCGGGGATGACGCCGATGCAGGTGATCGTGTCGTCGACGGCGACCGCCGCGCGGGCCATGGGCCACGAGAAGATCGCCGGCACGATCGAGAAGGGGAAGGACGCCGACCTCGTCATCGTCGGCGGCGATCCGTCGGCGGACGTGGCAAACTTCCGCAAGGTGCGCTACGTGGTGCGCTCGGGCGTCGTTCGATCGATCGACGACCTGCACGCACTGGCGCAGAATCCGCAAAAATGAGGATAGAGGCCGCCGCATGAGCGACGATCGTCCCGACGAGGCCCGCGAGAATTTCAACTACTTCGCGAACGAGTACGCGCAGGCGCTCCAGGCATTCAAAGCAATCGAGGACCAGTCGACGACGCTGATGCTCCTCGGCGTCGGCGAGGACCTCCGCTCGTTCATCGATCAGTTCCTGGAGATGGCCGAGCGCGCCCGCGCATTGGCGATCGAGAAGAACGAACCGAACTTCGCGGAGTGGTTCGCCGAGCTGATCGAAAAGGCGGAGGCGCTGCGGGGGACGGTCACGAGGTAGGTTGTTAGGTTCTTAGGTTCTTAGTTGTTAGTTCATAGTTCTTAGTTCCGAAAAACTAAGAACTAAGAACCAAGAACTAAGAACGAAAACTATGCAAACACTCCTCACCATCGGAGCGCTCATGACCACACTCGCCGCGTCCGCCGCCACAGTCGACCAGCACATCGACCAGCTCGCCAAGCAGGTCGAGCCGTCGGTGATCGCCTGCCGGCGCGACATCCACCAGCATCCCGAGCTCGGCAACCGCGAGACGCGCACGTCGAAGCTCGTCATCGACAAGCTGAAAGCGCTCGGCATCGAGGTGAAGGCGCCGGTGGCGCACACCGGCGTTGTCGGCACGCTGCGCGGCGGAAAGCCCGGCAAGACGGTGGCGCTGCGCGCGGACATGGACGCGCTGCCGGTCGTCGAGCAGGTCGAGGTGCCGTTCAAGTCGACTGTGCGCACGACGTACAACGGCCAGGAAGTCGGCGTGATGCACGCGTGCGGGCACGACGCGCACGTGGCCATCCTCCTCGGCGTGGCCGAAGTGCTGTCGAAGGTGCGCGCGGAGATTCCGGGGACGGTCGTGTTCCTCTTTCAGCCCGCCGAGGAAGGCGCGCCCGAGGGGGAGGAAGGCGGCGCGGAGCTGATGGTGAAGGAAGGGGCGCTGCAGGGCGTGAACGCCGTCTTCGGACTGCACGTCACGTCGCGCTATCCGGTCGGCGAGATCGCTTGGCGCCCCGGCGGGATGATGGCCGCCGTCGACTCGTTCAAGATCAAGGTGCACGGGAAGCAGACGCACGGCGCCTATCCGTGGCTCGGCGTCGATCCGATCGTCGTGGCCTCGCAAATCGTTCTGGCGCTGCAGCTCATCCCCAGCCGGCAGATGGACTCGACGCTGGCGCCGTCGGTCGTCACGGTCGGCGCGATCCACGGCGGCGTGCGCAACAACATCATCCCCGACGACGTGGAGATGATCGGCACGATCCGCTCGCTCGACAAAACGCAGCGCGCCGACATCCATGCGCGCATCAAGCGGACGGCGGAGGACATCGCCGCCGCCGCGGGAGCGAAGGCGGAGGTCGCGATCACGCCGGGGTACCCGATCACGTACAACGACCCGGCCCTGACGGAACAGACCGCGCCGACGCTGCGCCGCCTCGCGGAGCAGGCCGAGGTGGTGAACCCGACGCTCGGCGCGGAGGACTTCTCGTTCTACGAACAGAAGGTGCCGGGGCTGTTCTTCTGGCTCGGCACACGGCCGAAGAACCAGACCGCCGAGGAGGCGGCCTCGAATCACTCGCCGCGCTTCTACGTCGACGAGAGCGGCCTCGAGCTCGGCGTGCGCGCGCTCGCGCACGTGGCGATGGATTATCTGCGGGCGCGTTAACGCGGCGCCATCTGCTTGAGACGTCCCCAGTAGTCGGCGCCGGAGAGCCACTGCCCGCCGTCGATGACGAAGGCCTCTCCGGTGACGTAGCTCGCGTAATCCGACAGCAGGTACGCCGCCGCGTTCGCGACCTCTTCCAACGTCGCGAACCGCCTCAGCGGAATCGTGTGCCTGATGCCCTCTTCGATCATCGGATCGGGGAAGAGCCGCTTCGACGCCCCCTCGGTGTGCACCGGACCGGGCGCGATGGCGTTGACGCGGATCTTGTAGCGCGCCCACTCGACGGCGAGCGTGCGCGTCATGGCCAGCACGCCCGCCTTCGCGCTCGCGGAGTGCACGACGCCGGGCGCGCCGGTCCAAGCGTAGTTGGCGATGACGTTGAGAATCGAGCCGCTCTTCGCCGCGATCATGCGCTTGCCGACGGCGCTCGTGCAGTAGAACGTGCCGTTGAGGACGATGCCGATGACGGAGTTCCAGCCGTTCACCGACAGCGCCGCGCTCTCGACCATGAAGTTCCCGGCGGCGTTGTTGACGAGGAGGTCGATGCGCCCATGGTCGGCCGCGACTTTCGCCGCCATCGCCTCGACCCCCTCCGCGTCGCGGACGTCGAGGACATGGTAGTGCGCCGCCCCGGCCCGCCCCGTCTCGCTGCGCAGCTGCTCGACGGCCGGGCCGAGGTGCTCCTCGGAACGGCTGCAGAGGACGAGCGTGGCCCCGAGGCGGGCGAGCTCGCGGGCAATGCCGAAGCCGATGCCCGTGCCCCCGCCTGTGATGACGGCGACACGGCCGTCGAAGGTTTTCTCTGGAAGCATGCTTTTGGGACCCCCTCTCTTACAAGAGCTTCAGACCGGCTGGGACGAAGTTCCTGAAGTCGTCATCATAGGTGATGAGCGGGAGGTCATGGTCGATGCAGGATTGCGCAATCAACGTGTCGGCGAGTTTGGCTTTCAAGCCGTACCGGAGCAGGTCTGCGCGCATTCGGCCGGCTCGCAGCCAGTAGCCGTCGGTCAGCTTCAAGACAGGCATCGCCAGGATTTGCAGCACGGCGCTCGGCGTGAGTAGGTGGTTGCTCAACGCTTCCGTCACGACGACAGGCGGGACGTGCACCTCATGGTGTGCCATCGCATCGGCGACGGCTTGCGTATCATGCGCAAGCAGCCCGGCGAGATACCGCTGGAGTGAACTGGTATCGACGACGAAGATCAATCGCGATCCTCGCGAAGCTCATCCAGATCAAGATCCCACTTCACCTTGCCCCGCAGTTCCATGAGTCGTTCGTACACGCCCGTTTCGGCGGCCTTACGTCCTGCTTCCTCTGCGTCGGCGCGCAGTTCCGCTTTCTGCTTGGGTGTCAACTGGATCGCCTTCCACTCCTCGGATGGCTCCCAATCGACGACCGGCTCTTTCTTGACCTTCGACATCGCCCGTCCATTCTCCCTCGGGGTGGATGATCCGGCAAATCTATAATCCCGTCCCAATGGTGCGCCGTGCCCTCGTCCTCGCTTCGCTCCTCCTTCTCGCCTTCGCCTGCGCCAAACACGAAAAGCCCCTCAGCGAGCCCGGCGAGAAGGTCTACACCCTGAAGGGAAAGATCCTCACCCGCGATGCCTCCGACAACTCCCTCCGCATCGATCACCAGGCCATCCCCGGCTTCATGGAAGCGATGACGATGGACTACCCCGTCCGCGGCGCGAACGTCGGCACGCTGCCGGCCGACAAGACGACCATCGAAGCGAAGTTGCACGTCAACGACGACCGCTACTGGATCACCGACGTGAAGAGAGTCCGATGACTGACGAGCGGCGTGCCTTTCAGCGGCTCAACCTGACGCAGCCGGTCGAGGGCGTATTCGGCGGCGTGCCGCTGCGCATCGCCGAGGTCAGCGTGCGCGGGGTTCTCGCTGAGACCGAGGCCGCCCTGCAGCCGGGCGCGCGGGGCATCGTCCGCTTCCGCTGGCGCGGCGACGACGTCGAGTCCGGCGCCGCCGTTGTCTGGTGTGAGAACGGGCGGGCGGGCTTCCGCTTCGACGAGATCTCCGAGACCTTGCGCGGGCTGCTCGAGGACTCCGTGGCGGAGGTCCTGCGCGACCGCGGCAGCGACTGGCCTGTCGCCGTCGTCGACGGAGGCGAGTTTCCCGCGGCCGACGTCTACGTCGTCTACACCGTCGACAACGGCGTCTGGACGTGGCGCACTTCGCTCATGCCCGACCAGCCGCCGGACGGCTTCACCATCTCGCCGGCCGAGCCGCAGGAGAACGTCGAGCTCCTCTGCCGCACCTTCGAGCACGGCGACGCCGAGACCCGCCGCCTGACGCGCCTCTTCGCCGAGCTCTCCGTCACTCACTTGCCACTGGTCCGATGAGCACCGCCGGCACGATGCTGCCGGCTTCCGCGCGCGTCGCGCCGCGCTCCAGGATTGCCAGGCCGTTCGCGCCGATCATCGACGTCAGCACCCCCGAGCCCTGCGCCGGCGCCGGATGCGCCACCAGCGCGCCGTCCGCGGCGACGACGCGCACGCGGAAGTATGTTCGCCGGTCGCCCTTCGTGCGGATCGGCGCGGCCAGTCGCACGTTCGCCGTTGGCGGCAGGATCGCGCCGCGCTGTCCCATCGCCTTCCGGATCGACGGCGCGACGAAGAGCAGGAACGACACCATGCACGACACCGGGTTCCCCGGCAGTCCAAAGTAGAGCCGCTCGCGCAGGCGCGACAGCACCACCGGCTTGCCCGGCTTCATCGCCACCTGCCAGAACTTCGTTTCCGCGCCGAGGGAGTCGAGGGCGTCCTTGACGAAGTCGAACGCGCCGGCGGAGACGCCGCCGGAGGAGACGACGAAGTCGGACGTCAGCGCGCTCTCGATCGCCGCCACCGTCGCCTCTGCGCGGTCGGGCACGATCGGCAGCATGCGCGGCAGCGCGCCCGCCTCGCGCACGAGCGCGGCCAGCGCATACGCGTTCGAGTTCACGACCTTGCCGAGGACGCGCGGCGCGTCGATGTCGATCACCTCGTCGCCCGTGGAGAAAATCGCGATCTCCGGCCGCCGTCCGACGCGCACGACGCGCTGCTGCACGCTCGCCAGCACCCCGAGCTCGCCGGCGCGGATCGGCGTGCCGTCGCGCAGCACGACGGTGCCGGCGCGCATGTCCTCGCCGCGGCGGCGCACGTTCGCGCCGCGCGGCACGGCCTCGTCGATGCGCACGATCTCGGAGCCCGCGTCGGTCAGCTCCACCTGCACGACCGCGTCCGCGCCTTCGGGGAGCAGCGCGCCGGTCATGATGCGGATGGCCGTGCCGCTCTCGACGCGTTTCGTGGCCACAGTCCCCGCCGGCAGATCCTCGATCACGCGCAGCGACACCGGCGCCTTCGCGACGTCCTCGGCACGCACGGCGTATCCGTCCATGGCGCTGTTGTCGCGCTGCGGCACGTCGGTGGGCGCGGCGACGTCCTCGCGCAGCACGCGGCCGAGGACCTCGGCGAGCGGGACTTCCTCGACGTCGAGCAGCGGCACCTCGGCCAGCACGCGCCGCTGCGCCTCCTCGACCTCGATCATCCCTTCGCCGCTGCGCGGTCGTTGAAACGTCGTCGCCATCGCGCGCATGATAGACGCCCGCCGCCGGCCGCGCGTACGAACGCTGATGAAGTACGCATTTCTGCTCCTGTCTCTCGCCTCCACCGCCGTTGCCCAGCCGTTCCTCTCGCCGGTCCTCGAGCGCCCATCGCTGTCGACCCGCGCCGTGCCGGCCATGGCCCTCGTGCCCGACGGCGACGGTTTCGTCGCCGCCTGGAGCGCCGGCGCCGCGCCGTCGCGCATCTTCGTCGAGCGCCTCGGCGGCTCGCTCGAGCCGCGGTCGCCGATCCGCGAAATGCCGGCCCTTCTCGGCGAAGCCTTCGACGCCGTCTACCCCGACATCGCGCGCATCGGCGACGGCTACGCGCTCGTCTGGCTCGAACGCGAGCGCATCGCGCAGGCGCGCGCCGGCATCGTCGTCTTGACGCGTCTTTCCCCGGAGCTCGAGCCGTCGCCCGCCACGATCGTCGCGCCGATCAGCGATTCCGGCGTGGCCCGCGTCGCCGGCGGCGATGGCCGGGCCGTCTCCGTCCTCGCGGACGGATATGTCTACACCATCGACGTCAACGGTGCCCGCGGCCTCAAGATGGTCACCAGTTGGGACGTCGACGACGCCGTGACGCTCAGCGCGCAGATCGGCGTGACCGGGATCGTGTTCAGCCCGCCCGAAGGAT